>JANPGI010000531.1:0-10377 GCA_031423875.1 Verrucomicrobiota bacterium
GACGCGCTACGCCTTGAAACATCGGTTGGTGGAGTGAGTTCATAAAACTCCAACCGCCAAGCCCCAAGCACCGGAGAATCACCAGTCTCCAATAATCAATGACAGATCAGGCGACCAAACGCGGTCATGCCTCGAAGCTAGCAACCCGACAACTGTTCGCAGACCGGCGCTCCACACCCGCTTTTAATCACACCCCACTGCGCCCTGCATTCGCGTGGAGCTTGTTGCTTTGAGTTTCTCTGGAGCGTGAGGGTTGGTGCTTGGGATTTCTCCACGGCAACTCTGTCAGGCGAATCCCTGACAACATTGTCAGAACCGGACGCACTTCCTTGTGGGGTTACCTCCAATTGTTCCGCTTCATCCGTTGGCCGATATTTTGAGCGTTACATGAAACGCAACGCCACAATCAGGCTGATGATCATCGCCCACCAGCCCGCCGTGCGGGTAATCGGTCGTCGGTCACGCCATGCGGGAATGAAATGCAAGTTGCAGAAATTTAAGACGCATCGTTTCACCCCAAAGATTCATGTGCTTGAGGACGGGTCGCTTTGTCCACCAAACCAGTTCACCTCATCCGAGTGGCAGCAGATCGGGCAGATGGTGCATGTCATCCATCGCATCATGCCAAGCTCCCTGTCGTTGATTCAAACCATCCCAAGCGACTTATGCTAGCCGCCCGCACCAATTTGAGAGTGATGATTGTGGAAGACTCCGCACCCGTGCGCGAGCGCCTAGTCGGATTGCTTCAGGAAGTCGCGGGTGTCGAGATCGTCGGGGAAGCCGAGGACGAAGCCAGCGCGCTGGCCCTTTACCACGAACTTAAACCGGATGCGGCCATATTGGACATCCGAATACGCAACGGCTCCGGAATCGCCGTGCTAGACCACATCAAACACCACCGCCCGGAATGTGTGGTCATTGTGCTGACAAATTGCGCGCAAACCGAATTTCGTCAGCGTTGCCAAGAAGCGGGAGCGAATTACTTTCTGGAAAAATCCCGCGAGTTTAGCCGCGTCGTCAGCCTGCTCCGGGGATTGCAGCGCCACAATCTTTAGGAAAAAATATGATCACTATGAACCAGGACATCGTGCTCGTCGAAACGAACGCCGACGACATCGAGTTGATGCGGCACGAGTTTGACGCGCACGAATTTAATCACCGTATCGTGGTGCTGCGCGACGGCGCAGAAGCCGTGAACTTTTTGATCGGGCAGCCGGACGCCCCTGCCACTGCGGATTTGCCGCGCGCCATTCTGCTCAGTTGGAAGTTGACCAAGTTGGATGGACTGGCCGTCTTGCGGCGCTTGAAAAGTAATGAACGGACAAGCCGGGTACCGACTTTTCTCCTGATCTCTTCACTTCAAGACGTGGCCCATCTCAAAGTGGAGCAGGTGCAGCCGGACGGTTACTTGATCAAGCCGGTTAGTTTCCACGAGTTCGTCCGCCAGTTCGGTTCTGCTGCGGCCCGGCAGTTCAATGGCAATCAAATGACTTTAGTTTCCACCGCACAAACCAAAACAACCGCCCCAAAAAACTCACGTCACTTATAGTCTGTTGCTCCACCCCGCTATAATCGAATCGCGTGAACTGCAAAAAGATGAACACAACCGAAGTCCGCACTGTTTTTGCCGCCTCACTCAAACGGTGGCGCTACCAACGTGGTTTGTCGCAGGAAGATTTGGCCGAGCGCGCCAATCTGCACCGCACTTACATCTCGGATGTGGAACGCGGTGCGCGTAATCTTTCCTTGGAAAGCATCAACAAACTCGCCCAGGCGCTGGAGATTTCGTTGCCGATTCTTTTTTCCGATCCGTCCCCTTCCGATCCCGTCAAGGGGGCTGGCGTGGAGAGGTTGACGGCTTCCCCCTCGGAGCTAGTGGATATTTTGTTGGTGGAAGATAATCCCGGCGATGTGGAATTGACCCTGCTCGCTTTCAAACGTGCGCGGTTTGTGAATGTGGTGCGGGTGGCGCGCGATGGGGCGGAAGCCTTGGAGTTGTTTTTCGGCAGCGGCGGCTTGGCCGATCAAGTATCCATCTCGCGCCAACAGTTGATCCTGCTGGATTTGAATCTGCCAAAAGTCAACGGCCTCGAAGTGCTGCGTCGGTTCAAAGCCGACTCACGGACGCGCAGCATCCCCATCGCCATTTTAACTATTTCCGACAAAGACCGAGACATTGCAGAATGCCGGCGGTTGGGCGCGGAGGCATTTATGACCAAACCCGTGAACCTTCAGGGTCTCAGCCAAATAACTCCCGGGTTGAGCCTGACATGGGCGTTGATCAAGTCCACCCCGGTGGTCAAACGATGCTGAGTGCAACCGGAATAATTCAATGAAAGTCAGTCCTCCTGTGGGAAAGACTCAAGAAGCCTTGGCACTGCTACCGCCTTTGGTCGCGCTGCTTTTTCAATGGCTGCTGTGGCCGCTCATCCAACCGCTCGCGTGGTTTTTATTTTATCCGGCAGTTTTTATCAGTGCTTGGATCGGGGGCTTTCGCAGCGGGATTTTAGCCACGTTCCTCTCCGTTGCCATCGTCCTGGCCTTTTTTAATCCCCCGGTGTTCCCGGCTGCCGCGCAAGCTCCAGCCACTTTGTTTCCGGTTGCGATGTTTTTCGGCATGGGCTTTTTCTTCAGTTTTCTAAATGGACGACTGAAGCGCGCCAACGTGCGTGTTGCCGAAATCCAAGCGGCCCTTGACGAACATGCCATCGTGGCCATCACGGATCCGAAAGGCAAAATCACTTTCGTGAACGACAAGTTCTGCACGATCTCGAAGTATTCCCGCGCCGAGTTGCTCGGCCAAGACCATCGTCTAATCAACTCCGGTCATCACCCCAAAGAGTTTATCCACGAGCTGTGGACCACAATCAGCCAAGGCCGCGTCTGGCATGGTGAAATCAAGAACAAGGCCAAGGACGGTTCGTTCTATTGGGTGGATACCACCATCGTGCCCTTTCTCGACGAGCGCAACAAACCGCGCCAATACATCGCCATCCGCGCGGACATCACCGCCCGCAAACAAGCCGAGGAAGCGGCTCACCAGTCAGAAACACGTTATCGCACTCTGTTCGAGACGTTGATCGAGGGATTTTGCATCATCGAAATGGTTTATGATGAGGCAGGCAAACCGGTGGATTACCGGTTCTTGGAAGTCAACCCGGCGTTTGAAAGACAAACTGGGATGAGCCACGCGCAAGGAAAGTTGATGCGCGATCTGGCTCCCAAACATGAAGCGCACTGGTTTGAAATTTACGGGAAAATTGCCCGGACGGGTGAGCCAGCTCAATTTGAGAATGAAGCCCAAGCCTTGGGTCGTCATTACGATGTGAGCGCCTACCGGGTCGGCGGGCCTGAAAGTAAAAAAGTCGCCATTTTGTTCAACGACATCACCCAACGCAAGCGGACGGAGAGGGTGTTACACGAGAATGAACAGCGGCTCCGCAATATTCTCGATACGATGTTCGTGTTCGTGGGGTTGATGAATCTCGATGGGCGAATCGTGGAAGTAAACCTCGCCCCCTTGCAGGCCGCCGGGTTGAAACGCGAGGATGTGTTGGGCAAGACCGTCGCGGAATCATATTGGTTCGCCTATTCCCCAAGCGTGCAGGAGCAAGTCCGCCGGGCGTTGACGCAGGCCGCGCAAGGCGAAATCGTGCGGGACGATTATCTCATCCGCATCGCCGAGGGACGGCAGATCACCATTGATACTACGTTTTCCCCCCTGCGGGACGCTTCCGGGCGAATCATACAAATAGTAGGTTCAGCCGTGGACATCACCGATCGCAAGCGGACCGATGGACGCTTCCTGCGGCTGGTTGATTCCAATGTTCAAGGCGTGATTTTTTGGAATCGAAAAGGCGAGATCACCGGGGCCAACGATGCCTTCCTGCAAATCGTGGGCTACACCCGCGAAGATCTCGAGGCGGGTCGGATTGGGTGGGCGGCGTTAACCCCGCCGGAACACGCCCACTTGGACGTACGGGCATTGGAAGAGCTTACGGCCAGGGGAATCTGCACGCCGTTTGAAAAAGAATACTTCCGCAAAGACGGTTCGCGCGTGCCGATCCTGTTGGGTGCGGCAATTTTCGAGGATAGCCCGGACGAGGGTGTGTGTTTCTTGCTCGACATCACCGAGCGCAAACGGACGGAGCAGGCCCTCCGTGAGAGCGAAGAACATTTTCGCTTTCTCAACGATTTGGCCGAGGCGACGCGCACCCTAAACGATCCCGCGCAGATCATGGCCGTGATGGCGCGGATGCTGGGCGAACACCTGCGCGTCTCGCGATGCGCGTATGCGGATGTGAAGCCAGACGGCGAGCAATTCACCATCCTGCATGATTACACCGATGGCTGTGCAAGCACGGTGGGCAATTACCAACTCTCGCTCTTTGGGCCGCGCGCCGTTGCCACGCTCAACAAGGGGCAAACCCTGATCATTCGCAATGTGGAGGCGGAGCTTTTGCCGGGCGAAGGGGCGGACATGTTCAACGCCATCGGCATCAAGGCCATCATCACCTGCCCGCTCGTAAAAAAGGGCGGACTGCGCGCGATGATGGCAGTGCATCAGACCACTCCACGGGATTGGAAGCCGGGCGAGATCGCCCTTGTGCAGGAAGTCGTCGAGCGTTGCTGGGCTACGATTGAACGCAGAACCGCAGAAGAAAAAATCCGCCAATTAAATACTGAGTTGGAACAGCGCGTCGCCGAGCGAACGGCGCAATTGGAAGCAGTGAACAATGATTTGCGCCACAGCCGCGCCGAATTGAACAGCCTCTTCGAGTCACTGCCCGGCCTTTATCTGGTGCTCACAACCGATCTCAAGATCGTCTCCGTCAGTGACGCCTATCTCAAAGCCACCATGACCACGCGCGAGGGCATTCTTGGTCGTGGTTTGTTTGAAGTGTTTCCCGACAACCCAGACGAAATTGGCGCGACGGGCGTTTCCCATCTGCGCGCTTCCCTTGACCGGGTGATGCTTCACGCCGTCGCTGATACGATGGCCATCCAGAAATATGATGTGCGGCGGCCGGATGGAGTTTTTGAGGAACATTACTGGAGCCCCATCAATTCACCGGTATTCGGAGCGGATCGTCAGATCAAATATATCGTCCATCGTGTGGAAGAAGTGACTGAGTTCGTGCGCCAAAAGTCGAAGCCCGCCATCGGCGACACCATGGAAATGAGCGCGCAGATGCAGCAAATGGAAGCGGAGATTTTTCTCAGCTCGCAAAAATTGCAGACAGCCAATCGGCAACTCGAAGCCGCCAACAAGGAACTGGAAGCGTTTTCTTATTCCGTGTCCCACGACTTGCGCGCCCCACTGCGAGCCGTGAACGGATTTGCTGGAATCGTGCTGGAGGATTTTGGCGCGCACTTGCCGGAAGAAGGCAAAGGTTATCTGGAACGGATCAGCAAGGGCGGGCAACGCATGGGGGAATTGATTGATGACCTACTGGCCTTCTCGCGGCTGAGCCGACAGCCATTGAACAAGCTGACAGTGGATAGCAACAAACTCGTGCGCGGTGTGTTGGCTGAAGAATTAAAATCCCAACTAGAGGGACGCCAGATCGAATTCAAGATCGAAGAACTACCAGCCTGTCAGGGTGATCCGGCCTTACTGAAACAAGTCTGGGTCAACTTGCTTTCTAATGCGATCAAATACACCCGCGATCAGAAACCAGCACTGATAGAGATCGGAAGCAAACTTGAAAATGGGTACCCCAGCTATTTTGTCCGCGACAATGGCGTGGGCTTTGACATGCAGTACGCGAACAAATTATTCGGCGTGTTCCAGCGGCTGCATCGCATCGACGAATTTGAGGGCAACGGGGTGGGACTTGCGATTGTGCAGCGGATTGTTCATCGGCACGGCGGCCGGGTGGCGGCCGAGGGCAAAGTAAATCAGGGCGCGGTTTTTCATTTCACAATTGAAGGAGAGCATAAAATATGACTGAACAGAATGAGATTGAGATTCTGCTTGTGGAAGACAATCAGGACGATCTAGACATGACCTTGCGTGCCTTGCGCAAAGCAAATCTGGCGAACCATATCCAAGTTTGCCGCGACGGTGCGGAAGCGCTGGATTTCATCTTTTGTCACGGCGCTTACGCCGGACGAAAATTTGAGCACCTGATGAAGCTGGTACTGCTCGACTTGAAACTCCCGAAGCTCGACGGGATGGAAGTGCTGAAACGCATGAAAAGCGATGCGCGCAC
The DNA here is from genome assembly GCA_031423875.1 of Verrucomicrobiota bacterium. GTDB lineage: Bacteria > Verrucomicrobiota > Verrucomicrobiia > Limisphaerales > JADLHS01 > JADLHS01. Next base: position 6,216 of record JANPGI010000531.1, read on the forward strand.
CCAAAAAATTCCCGTCGTCATTTTGACTTCTTCCAAGGAGCAAAAGGATGTGATCGAGAGCTATCACCTCGGCGTCAACAGCTACATTGTGAAGCCGGTGAACTTTGAAGGCTTCGCCGCCGCCGTCCAAGAATTGGGGATGTATTGGTTATTACTCAATCAATCGCCACGATCTTAATCACACACACCTATGCCTACCCCAATCAAAATATTGATCGTCGAAGATTCTCCAGAGGACGCAGAATTGCTTTTGGCGGAACTGCGCCGGGTTGGATATGCCCCGAACTGGAGACGTGTGGAAACCGAGCCGGACTTTTTGACCGAGATATTGAGCATGCCGGAAATCATCCTGTGCGATTATTCCATGCCACAGTTCAGTGGCTTGCGGGCGGTGGAACTCTTACGACAGAGCGGTTTTAACATACCGTTCATTCTGGTTTCTGGAACAGTTGGCGAAGACGTCGCCGTGGAGGCCATGAAACATGGCGCGACGGATTATCTGCTCAAGGACAGGATAGTTCGTCTGGGAATAGCTATCGAACAGGCTCTGGAACAAAAACGGTTGCGCCATGAACGTCAGCGAACCAAGGCCGAGCTTTTGGAATCGAAACGATTCCTCCGCTCCACACTCGACGCGCTCACAACCCACATCGCCATCATCAATGAGAGCGGAACAATCCTTGATGTCAACGCTGCATGGAACACATTTGCTAAGGAGAACCACTTCCTTGGCAGTCAATGCGGCATCGCTGAGAACTACTTTATCGTTTGTGATTCGGCCTCCGGCAACCTCGCCGCAGAAGCGCGCGCTGTCTCTGATGGAATCCGCGCCGTCATTGCTGGCCACATCAAAAAATTCAAACTCGAATATCCGTGCCACAGTCCACGGGAGCAACGCTGGTTTGTAGTTCGCGTCACACGGTTTGAGAGCGAGGGGCCGCTGCGTGCCGTTATCGCGCATGAAAACGTGACGGATCGCAAGCTGGCGGAACTGGAATTGGCACAGACACACAAGCAACTGTTGCAAATATCCCGTCAGGCAGGCATGGCGGAAGTGGCCACGGGTGTGTTGCACAATGTCGGCAACGTACTCAACAGCGTCAACGTCGCAGCCGCCTGCCTGACCGACAGCATCAAGAAATCGAAAGCGGTCAGCCTGACAAGAGTTGTCGGCTTGATGCGTGAACACGAGAAGGACTTGGGCGACTTTTTGACGAACGATGAGAAGGGCAGGCAAATTCCCGGTTATCTCGGGCAACTGGGCGAACACCTGGCCACCGAACAATCTACCGCGTTGCGCGAGCTGGCCGACCTGCAAAAAAACATCGAACACATCAAGGACATCGTCACCATGCAGCAGGGGTATGCAAAGATGTCTGGCCTCACGGAGTTGCTCTCGGCCACGGAGCTTATCGAAGACGCCTTAAAAATGAATTCCACCAGCCTGATGCGTCACGACGTCACGATCGTGAGGGAATTTGAAGCCGTGCCCCCCATCATGGTGGAAAAGCATAAGGCGTTGCAGATACTCGTGAACCTGATGCGCAACGCAACACAGGCCTACGATGATTCGGGCCGGGCGGAAAAGAAGATCACGCTGCGCGTTACCCAGACGCCTGATCATGTTCGCATTGCTGTTGTGGACAACGGCGCTGGCATCACGAAGGAAAATCTGACGCGTATTTTTGCCCACGGTTTCACCACCAAGAAGGATGGCCACGGTTTCGGCCTGCACAGTTGCGCCTTGGCCGCCAAGGAAATGCAAGGCTCGCTGACAGTTCACAGTGATGGCCCGGGAACAGGCGCGACGTTCACGCTCGAATTGCCATCATCTCCGGAGTGACAATCTTTGGTGGATGGGTAACTGGCCCGTCATCGCGTTGAGTTGTTTAGCGGAGCAGGGGAGAGATGGCGAACTTGAAAACATTTTTCCTGGGTTGCCCCGGGTGGTTGTCCCCCGAAAATGTTTTTTTTTGGCTTGGCGTATCTGACAGAGGTTGGCGCATAGTTCCATATCGCAACCATGTCACGCATTCCGAAGATAGTTTTGTTGATCGAATCGTCCCGCGCATCCGGACGCGCGCTGCTCAATGGCGTGGCGGATTACGCGCACTATCATGGGCCGTGGTCGTTTTACTGGGAGCCCGGCGGATTGGAGAGCGCGTGGCCGGTGCTGAAATCTCTCGATGCAGACGGCATCATCATGCGTGACGGGGATCGGTTGGATGAAGTTCTTGCGCTCAAGATTCCAGCCGTGGTCGTCGGGCATAAACGCGAGGAAGTTTCCGGTGTGGTGAACGTGGTCACGGATTCTCCCCACATCGGTCAGATGGGCGCGGAACATCTCATCCAGTGCGGCTTCAAACATTTCGCATTCGTCGGCACTTCGAGTCGTCCCGACGAATCCGCTTCATGGTCGCTGGTGCGGGAGGACAGTTTCGTGCAGCGCATCCGCAAGTCCGGTTTGGAAACTCACACCCATCATCTCTCTTCGGCCAAGGGCCGTAACTGGGTGCGCGAGCGCAACGACCTCGTGACGTGGTTGAAGTCTCTTCCCAAACCCGTCGGGTTGATGGCGTGCAATGACGACTGTGGTGTGCAGGTGATGGAGGCGTGCAAATCTGCCAGCCTTGCTGTGCCCGATCTTGTGGGCGTCATCGGCGCGGATAACGACGAGATCGTTTGTGGATTGTCCAATCCAGCGATGTCCAGTGTGGCGATCAATTTCGAGCGCGCGGGATTTGAAGCAGCGGAAGCGTTGCATCAACTCTTGAGGGGCGAGAAGCACGTGCCGGAAAAAATAAGTGTTCACGCCACGCACATCGCGACGCGCCGCTCCACGGATGTTGTTGCCGTCACGGATGTGGCCTTGGGTAAAGCGTTGCGTTTCATCCGTGACAATTCCCGGAAAGCGATCGGAGTGATTGATGTCGCCAAGGTGGCGGGGCTTTCCCGGCGCGCATTGGAGCGACGATTCCGCAGCGAGATCGGAATTTCCATCCTCGATCAGATCCGCAAAGCACGGACAGAGCAGATCTGCAAGATGCTCGTGGAAACGACGCTGCCAGTCGGGCAGATCGCGGAGTCTCTGGGCTTTGAGGATGTGCAACATTTTGCGCGCTACTTCCGCTCGGCGCAGAACACCAGTCCGCTGGCGTATCGAAAATCCTTCGGCAAACAGACGCGACAGGGTGGGGCGCAAAACGGAGATTCTAATTCGCAAACTGGCGTTGAACGCGAGTTCGCAAGGTAAGTAAAGTAAAGCAAATCCTGATGATACAAATTGAACCGAAACATATTTTGAACACGAAGAATCATCCCACTACTCCGCGTTTCGCGAAAGCGTTCACCCTCATCGAACTGTTGGTGGTCATCGCCATCATCGCGATTCTCGCAGCGATGTTGTTGCCTGCGCTGGCCAAGGCGAAGGAGAAGGCACGGCGGATACAGTGCTTGAACAACCTGCATCAGTTCGCGATTGCGACGATTAGCTATGCTGGTGATAACAAAGATAGACTTCCTGAAATCGCCTCGCCTGGCGGTGGGTGGGCTTGGGATCTGCCCAACGATGTAGCTGATGCGATGTTGCGAAGTGGTCTCCAGAAAAAAACTCTCTATTGCCCCGGTACAGCACCTCGCTTTGATGACAGTTTGAATTTCGGCAACCCTGCTCCTAATAGTCAGTGGAATTTCTTCGGAGGCGGCACCAATCCTAAGGTCATCGGTTACATCATGGCCTTCACAGGTCCTGGGAGGGCTCCGGCTGGATTTAATATTCAGGCGACCAATCAAAACACAACTCTGATGCCTGAGCCAATCAAGGTCAGCCTCTTCGTCTCTCTGCCTGCTCCGCCCAACACAGATCGTCCCTTGATCGCAGACGCGACAATTTGTGAAAGACCAAACCGCGCTGATCCTGGAAGTTTTACGACCGTGCCTGGCGGCTTTATGGGGGGCACAATACCCCATCTTAGTCCGCACTTGAAACGTAATCTGCCAGATGGCGGATACATCGCGTTCAAGGATGGTCATGTGGCTTGGCGCAAATTCCAAGACATGGATCAGCGGGCCATCGCTCCGAGCCGTGGCTTCTGGTGGTAAATTTTCACTTGTTAAATCCATTTGTAAAAAACACCGAGCGACGTGAGCTAAATTTTTTCCA
>JANPGI010000532.1:0-1722 GCA_031423875.1 Verrucomicrobiota bacterium
GAAGATTTTATGAGCAACGAACACAACCGGTTTAACACGTTACAAAAGTTTGACCTCGGCACGGGGCAGGAAGGAAACTTCCACTCGCTGCCCGCGCTGGAAAAGGCCGGCGTCGGGCCAATCGCGAAACTGCCCGTCTCCATCCGCATCGTGCTGGAATCCGTCCTGCGCAATTGCGACGGCAAACGCGTGAGCGAAGCCGCCGTCCGCGCGCTCGCCAATTGGAAACCCGTCGAGGAACGCACGGAGGAAATCCCGTTTGTCGTCGCGCGCATCGTGTTGCAGGATTTCACCGGCGTGCCTTTGCTCGTGGACCTCGCGGCGATGCGGAGCGCCGTCGCCAAGCTCGGCAAGAATCCCAAGATCATTGAACCGCTCGTGCCCGTGGACCTCGTCGTGGATCATTCGGTGCAGGTGGATTTCTCCGGTGGCACGGATTCGATGGAGCGCAACCTCGATCTCGAATTCACACGCAACCGCGAGCGCTATCAATTTCTCAAGTGGGGTATGCAGGCGTTCGACACGTTCAAGGTCGTCCCGCCCGGCATCGGCATCGTGCATCAGGTGAATCTCGAATATCTCGCTAAGGGTGTGCTCAGCCAAGGCGGAGTTTATTATCCCGACACGCTCGTCGGCACGGACTCGCACACCACGATGATCAACGGTCTCGGCATCGTCGGCTGGGGCGTCGGCGGCATCGAAGCGGAAGCGGGCATGTTGGGTCAACCGGTTTATTTCCTCACGCCTGATGTGGTCGGAGTCCATCTGACCGGCGCGATCCGCGAAGGCGTCACCGCCACCGATGTCGCGCTCACGGTCACGCAGATGCTGCGCAAAGCCAAGGTTGTCGGCAAATTCGTGGAGTTCTTCGGCGCAGGCGCGGCGGCGTTGCCGTTGGTGGATCGCGCGACCATTGCCAACATGGCCCCCGAATACGGCGCGACTATGGGCTTCTTCCCGATTGATGAGGAATGTACGAACTATCTCCGCGCCACGGGCCGCACGAATGGCGATTGCAAGCTCTACGAAAATTACTACCGCGCCCAAGGTCTGTGGGGCATGCCGCAACTCGGTGAAATCGAATACTCGCAACTGATCGAACTCGATCTCGCGTCTGTGAAGCCCAGCGTTGCTGGTCCGAAACGTCCGCAGGATCGCATCGAATTGCCGAACATGCGGCGCGAATTCCTTGGCGCGTTCCAACGGCCCGTTGCGGAAAATGGGTTCGGTAGAACGCGCAAAGACATTTCCAAGTCTGTTAAACTGGAGATGACGAACAAGAAGAAGGTCAAGGTCGGCACGGGCTCGGTGCTCATCGCGGCGATCACGAGTTGCACCAACACCTCGAACCCGAGCGTGATGCTCGCAGCGGGTTTGCTCGCGAAGAAGGCGGTGGAAAAAGGTCTGACGGTGAACCCGGCGGTGAAGGCTTCGCTCGCACCCGGCTCCCGCGTCGTCACGGATTATCTCAAGAAGACGAACCTCCAGAAGTATCTCAACAAACTGCGCTTCAATCTCGTCGGCTACGGCTGCACGACGTGCATCGGCAATTCCGGCCCGCTCGACGCGAACATCGAAGACGCCATAGTGAAGAACGATTTCGTCGCGGCGTCGGTGCTTTCCGGCAACCGCAACTTCGAGGCGCGCGTGCACCAGAACATCAAGGCCAACTTCCTCATGTCGCCGCCGCTCGTGGTGGCGTTTGCCCTCGCCGGTCGGGTG
>JANPGI010000533.1:0-9688 GCA_031423875.1 Verrucomicrobiota bacterium
GATGAGCGTGCCCCAGTCCTGATGCGCGCCTTTGCGCGGGTCTTCGTGTTCGTAAAGCGCAGTGCCGTCGAACTTCGCCAGCGCCCAATCGTCGCGCGGGAAATGCGCGGGCACCCAGTCCACAATCACGCCGAAGCCGGCGTTGTGCAGTTCGTTGACGAGATATTGCAAATCCTCCGGCGTGCCGTAGCGGCTCGTCGGCGCGAAGAAACCCGTGACCTGATAACCCCACGACGGATAATACGCGTGCTCGGCCAGCGGCATGAACTCCACATGCGTGAACCCCATCTGCTTGATATACGCCACGAGTGGCGCGGCGAGTTCGTGATAGCCGAAAGACTCCGCTTTGGATTTCTTGCGCCACGAACCGATGTGCAATTCGTAAATGCTCACCGGGGATTTCAGCGGATTGGTTTCCTTGCGCTTCTTCAACCAAGCCTGATCCGTCCACTTGAACTTTTTGTTGTTCCAAACGATGGACGCCTGCGCGGGCGGCACTTCCATGAAGTAACCGCACGGATCGGCCTTGAGCCGGATATGGTTGTTGCGGTCGCGCAGCTCGAATTTGTAATGCGCGCCTTCGCCGACGCCGGGAATGAAAATCTCCCACACGCCGGACATGCCGAGCGAGCGCATCTGATGAACATGGCCGTCCCAATTATTGAAATCACCCACCACGCTGATGCGTTGGGCGTTCGGAGCCCAGACGGCAAAGCTTGTTCCGGCCACGCCATCCACCGTGCGTAACTGCGCGCCGAGTTTGTCGTGCAAATTCCGCTCGTCGCCCTTGCCGAACAGATACAGATCCTCCTCGCTCAAGGTTGGCAGGAAGGAATAGGGATCACGGATCGTGCGGGTGTTGCCTTTGTCATCGGTGATGACGAGTTCGTATTTGAAGATCGGTGAGGCGACATCGGTTGAGCCTTCAAACAAACTGGGCTTGTGGATGCGGTGCAACTCGAACGCTGGATGAGTGCCTCCGCCCAGCGGACGCAACTCCACTTTCGCCGCATGAGGAATCATGGCGCGCGCGACCAGACCGGGCGCGTCGGCGCGGAGATGAAGACCAAGAATGGAGTGAGGCGCGCGATGCTTCAGCTCGGTGAGCTTTCGCAATTCTTCCTGCGGGAGAATCATGCGCGAAGATTGAACCGATGCAGGCGCGCTTGCAAAACAATTTCCTGCTTTGACAACGCCGCTGGAATATCATCTACTACGCCCGACGGAATATGAAGACTGCGACCATTAAAACTACGATGACGCCGATGAGTGGATATGTATCCACTTGGCAGCGTCATTCCTGTCTTTCTGGCATCGCGGGCGAGAATTAATAGACGATTTAACAAATTTTCCAAAAACCCCGCGATTGCCAGTCAATCGCGGGGTTTTTATTTGAACACATACGACCAATAACTTTCTGAGAAAGGAAATAGAGATGAAGACGAGAAATAATACAGTGCCGACGGAATTCGCGGAGAACACGCGGTTCACACCGCCGATCGTCGCTACAACCACGCCTGCGGCATTTCGCGGAGCGTTGGATAACGAACTGGATCGGTTGAAGGATAAACTCCTCGCCACCGAACTGGCGCGCACCACGAATCTGGAGGCGAACGTCCTCCTGCGCCGCGCCGCGAACGATGCGGTGGCGTTGGTGTGGCTCACGCCATTCCCGTTGCTGCTGTTGCCTGCGCTTTTCGACGAGAAAGCGCGTGCAGCGCGGCGAGTGGCCGGGCGTCAAGCGTTGATCCGCGAGCGCACGAGCGAACTACTCGCACTGGCGGAGTAGCGCAAATCAATTTACGCCGAATGGCGTAGTGTTGGGTGGGGTTGGGCAGGAGCGTCGCGAAAGCGGCGCTCCTGTTTTTTTATTGGGTAATCTAAAAACGACAGTTCAACCACGGATGGAAACAGGCATAATTAGATTGTTGGATGAATGGATTATTGGATGCCGAAACGCGCCATCCACTTATCCACCAATCCACTCATCCAGACTTTTGGCTTTGAACCACGAGTCGCACACCTAGACTGCGCGCGTGACGGTGCTTGAAGTCATCAAAAAAAGTTCCGAGTTCCTCGCCAAGAAAGGCGTGGACTCCCCGCGCTTGCAGACAGAGTTGCTGCTCGCCCACTTGCTCAAGCTCCCGCGCATGAAGCTTTATCTGAATTTCGAGCGCACACTTTTACCCGTTGAACTCGATGCGCTCCGCGCCTTGGTGATGCGTCGCGCCCAACGCGAACCGCTCCAGCACATCATCGGCTCGACTTCGTTTTGCGGGTTGGAAATGGTCGTGAACAAACACGTTCTCGTCCCGCGCCCGGAGACGGAGTTGCTCGCAGAACTCGGCTGGCAGTTTCTATCAACCATCAACACGCTGCCATCAACCTGCCTCGACTTCGGCACAGGCAGCGGCTGCATCGCCATCGCCATCGCCGCCAAATGCCCGACGGCGCGGGTCGTGGCGGTGGATGTCTCGGCGGATGCGGTTGAAGTGGCGAAGCAGAACGCTGCGGGCAACGGGGTGAGTGATCGCATCGAGTTCCGTTGCGGGGACGGATTCGCGACGTTGAATGGCAATGACGGATTTGATCTGATCGTGAGTAATCCGCCTTACATCGCGAGTGAGGAGATCGCTACGTTGGAGACGGAAGTTCGGGAGTTTGATCCGCGCGGCGCACTGGACGGTGGCGCGGACGGCTTGGATTTTTACAGAAGACTTGCTGCGGAAGCGGGAGCGTTCCTGAAACCCAGCGGCAAGATCATCATTGAGTTCGGTGATGACCAAGTAAAAGAAATCAGCGATATCTTCGCGGCGAAGCAATGGACCGTGGAATCCGTCCACCAAGATTATACCAAGCGAGAGCGGATGCTTGCGGCGAGGCTGGGTTGAGAGCAGGCAAGGCCAGTTGGAGAAATCATTTTTCCTTGAGGAGAAATGAACAATAAAACAGGAGGGGAGATGGAATCAGTTTATTTCCGCTTTTCCAAAGCCGTTTTGTCTGTGCCTCGTACACGTTTCTCGGTTTCAGGACAAAGCCAACGCATGTGGCAGAATTTTTCTCCGGCGATTTATTATGAATCGCGTCGCAAAAATATTTCCTCAGATTCGCACGAAAAAGTTTTTCTGTTTGACCCTCATGGTTAATTCCGTTTATCTACGCGAGCTTCCTCGCGTTCTGTACATGAGGCGGCGCAAAAACCCGGTTGGCGAAGAAACGTGATGCTTAAAAGCAATTCATTTTTGGCGGTAGATTTTGGCGCAGGCAGCTTGAAGCTGGCCGAGTTCGAAACGAACGAGGCGGGCGGGCTTGTGCTCAAGCAATACGTCATCAAGTCGCTTGGGCTGGAAGGCTCGCAGGAAACAAAACGCGAGGCGCTCATCCTCAAGACGCTCCAGGAACTCATCGCGTCTCTCGGTATCAAGGCCAAGGACATCAATGTCTGCGCGCCGGGCTTCCATGTGTTTTCCAAGTTCGTGAAGTTGCCGCCAGTCGAGGCGAGCAAGGTCACGCAGATCATCCAATACGAGGCGCAGCAGAATGTGCCGTTCCCGTTGGCGGAAGTGGTCTGGGATTATCAGATCCTCGGCACGACGGCGAGTGGTGAGCTGGAAGTGCTGTTGGTGGCGATCAAGTCTGACATCGTGGAGGGATTGTTCCGCACGGCGTCGGCCAGCGGGTTGCAGTTGCAGATTTGCGACGTGTCACCTGCCGCGTTGTGCAACGCGTTCCGGTTCAACTACGGTGAACTGGAAGATTGCACGATGTTGCTCGATATCGGCGCGAAGACAAGCAATCTACTGTTTTTCGAGAAGGGCAAGGTATTCGCCCGCAGCATCAATCTCGGTGCGAACTCCATCACTCAGGATTTTGCGAACGAAGCCAAGTTGAAGTTCGATGTCGCGGACAAGATCAAGGTGGATGAGGGTTTTGTGAGTCTTGGTGGTGCGTATGAAGAGCCTGAGAACCAGCATCAGGCGGCTATCTCCAAAATCGCGCGGCAGTTCATGACGCGTCTGCACATCCAGGTCAACCAGACCATGCAGTTTTATCGCGGGCAGCAAGGCGGCACAGCTCCACAGCGGTTATTCCTCTCTGGTGGTGCGGCCATCATGCCCTACACGGCGCAATTCTTCGCAGAAAAGCTCAGTGTGCCGGTGGAATACTTTAATCCGTTCCGGAACGTGCAGATTGATCCGGGTGTGAATCTGGAAGAGCTCTCCCGCGTAGCTCATTCGTTGGGTGAAGTGGTCGGGTTGGGACTTCGCAACATGGCGAACTGTCCGGTGGAGTTGAACTTGATGCCGGAAAGCACGTTGCGCTGGCAGAGTTTCAACCAGAAGAAGCCTTATTTCATTGCGACATTGGCGAGTCTGGCGTTGATGGCGTTGGCGGTGGGTTTCCTGTTCAACAAGCTTGCGACGGTGAAGAAAGATCAGTTGGAGAAGATTCAACCGACGATACAGCATGAGGCCATAACTCCCGAATGGCTGAAAATGAACACAAACACCATTCAGTATTTGCAGGATCGGGAGAATAAATTCAAGTTAGCTTACGGCGATTTGAAGAAGATCGAGGCTAAAGCAGATCAGTATTCGCAGTGGCTCGAAGAGCGTTACATGTGGGCTGATATTTTGCGGGAAATCCGGGGTGCGCTGATCCGCGCCGAAGAAGCGACCAAGCGTGAATTTGCAACGGATACAGGTGTTTGGATCGAATCTCTGAACAGCTATTCAACAACGGGATCTTCTGCTGCGCTGGCTGGAGGTGCTGCAGCTCCCGTCGCGGTATCAAATCCAGAGATGGACGCGGCATTTCGTGCTCGCTACGGCGGGCCTGAAGTTGGTCGCCGTATGGCGGAGGAAGAGGGTGGGCGACCGAATCCTTACGGTGCCAATGCGGGGGCTACGGCAGTTGCGGCTGATGGATCTGCCATCACCAACGCGGTGGGGACGATCAAGCTGCAATGTCGTGGTGTGAGTCTGAAACAGATTTCTTCCGCGAACAGCAAGATCGCTTACGCAGTCCACGCTGAATTGATCGCCAGTCCGTTGGTGGATGCTGCTGGGACGCAGCTTGACCCGTCTATCGTCGAAGATGAAGCCACGGGCACATTCAGCTTCGGAATCACTCTTGCACTCAAAAAGCCTTTGAAACATTAACATGGACTGGATCAAACGAAATCTAGTGTTCGTCATCGGTGCTGTTGTGGCATTGGTGCTCATGGGCTTGGCTGGCTGGTATAGTTTTTCCGGCTGGCAAAACAGCTCTGAACAAACCACCAAACTATCTGAGGGCTACACTGAGTTGAAACGGCTGAAAGGGCTGAACCCATCGCCCGGCGAAGGCAAGATCAACAACATCGAGCTGGCCAAGGAACAGCAAAAGGAAGCGCAGGCGTTTCTCGCCAAACTCGGAACGCGTCTCCAGCCGATTCCTGCGTTGCCAGAAGGCACGAACATCGCCAATCAGGATTTTAAGGCAGCGTTGCAGGATACGATCAGTGATCTTCAACGGAGCGCCACTAACAACAGCGTGGTCGTCCCTCCTAGATATAAGTTTTCATTCGAGAAGCAGGCGGGTTTGGTGACGTTCGCCAGCGGCACGTTGCAGCCGCTGGCTGTCCAGTTGGGGGAGGTCAAAGCCATTTGCGACGTGTTGAACGAAGCAAAAATCAACTCTCTTGAAGGCATCCGACGCGAGCGCGTTCCCGGATCGTCCGATGATCTGGCGGGTACGCCGACCGATTATCTTGATTTGGCGTCCACCACCAACGAACTCGCCATCATCACACCATACGAAGTAACTTTCCGCTGCTTCACGCCCGAGCTTGCGGGTGTGCTGGCAGGATTTGCGCGGTCGCCTTACGGCCTGCTAGTCAAGGCTATCAACAGCGAGGCCGCGCCAGCGTCGGCGTTTACTGATATGGCAGCATCGCAGCCGATCTATTATCAGCAACCTGCGGTTGCGCCTCAACCCTATCCGCGTCCTGGTGCGGGTGAAGAGGGTGGCAGACCCGGTGCAGGATTCGCGAGTCGTTACGGCGGTGCTGGTGCTGGTGGCTACAGAAGCCCCTACGCACAAGCGGCTCCCGTGGCCGCGTCCATTGCCCAACCTCTCGCCGCGTCACTTGGTGCAAAAAGCGGCTTGCAACCTTTCCTGAAGGAAAAGGAGTTGCGGATCACGATGTTGATCCACGTCGTCAAATTATTGCCTGCTCAAAAGTAGTCTCATGGACTTGCTCAAAAAACACTACGAAAAGATCATCCTCGGCATTGTGTTGCTCGTGCTGGCGGTCATTGCGGTCATGATGCTCGTGATGGTTCCTAGCGAGCGCACTGCGCTTGAGCAGCAGGCCAGTGAGATCATCAACCGCCCGACTAAGGCCATTGAGGCTTTGAACATTTCCACGCAGCAGATGCGTTATTCGCGACTCTCCACGGCGGGAGTTGTGGACTTGTCCACCACGAACAAGGTCTTGAATCCGATGCTCTGGCAGAAGAAAGCTGACGGAACAATCTTTAAGATTGTGACCGGTGACGAAACCGGGCCGGGAGCGCTCATCGTGACGAATCAGCGTCCTCTCCATCTAACCATTACGCTCGACTCCGTGAGCACCACTGAGAGTGGCACGCGTTACGTGTTGTATGTGGAGCGTGAAGCGGCTGCAAAGGTGGCCAACCGTGGCAGAAAGCCATTCGTCTCCAAAAAAGATGAGAAGAACGAAGTGTTTGTTTTGCGCGAAGTAAAAGGCCCCCCTGATGCGCCTACTGAGGTTGTGATTGAGCTGGTGGAGAGTGGAGAGTTGGTCAGTGTCTCGAAGGAAAAACCCTTCAAACGAGTGGATGGATACATGGTGGACTTGAAGTATCCGCTGGAGAATCGCCCTCCGTGGCTGAACCAACGAGTCGGAGGCGCACTTAAATTTGGCGGCGAGGATTACATTATCGTTGCCATCACAAAGACGGAAGTTGTAGTGTTGGCAAAATCGAACCAGAAAAAAACGCCAGTTCCCATTCCGCAGTGACGGACGGGACATTTTTTATTTTTAGCAGCAAGCAAAAGAAGAAGTCATCATGACAAAAGCAGCAATCTACTTCGGCCTGGCAATCGCCCTCGCCTCCACATCAATCGCCAAAGCACAAAATGCGGATGTGGACGCCGCCGTGAACCAGGCGGTCTATCGTGAGGCCAACCTTATCCTGTTGCGCCAGAAACTTGACGAGGGGCAACAAGCTGTCGCGCGCCGCGACCTTGTTTCCGCCGCGAAAATCTACGACGCCGCCGTCGGGCTCGTCGAGCAGATTGGGCCGAACAACTCGCCGCAGGAATCCGCTGCCGCCATCCAAGGGTTCTCGTCCGTGCGCCTGCAACTCGCTGAGGCTGCCCGCCGTCGCGGTGATTATCGCGAAGTGCAAACGCAGCTCGCGCTGATACTCAAGGTAGACCCCCAAAATGCTTCCGCCCTCGCCGCAAAATCCGCCAACGACAAAACGCTGGGTGAGCTTGCAGGTGTCATCGCGTCACCCGAAGTCGTCAGTGATGCCAAGGCGGCTCGGACAAATAAAATCACTTCTGCCACGCACGTCACCAACGCGCGGGTGTTGATCGAAGCGGGCAAGTTGGATCAGGCTGAAGCTGAACTCAAACAAGCTCTCGCTCTCGATCCGCAGAACAGCTCTGCACACCGTCAGGTCAGTCAAGTTCGTGAAGCGCGTTATCGCATCAGCAAGTCGAAATCTGAACAGGACAACGCAGGTAAGGTGCTTGAAGTGGTGGATACTTGGAACACGCCCAAAAAACGAGATTCACTGGCCGTCCCCAACAGCTATAACAAGAACGCCCAGATACACACGGGCAAGGGTCGCCAGGCGATCATGAACAAGCTCAACACGATCAGGTTTGAAAGCTTCCCGTTTGAGGGCGCGCCGGACACGATGCCGCTCAGCGAGGTGGTTCGCATCCTTAGCGAAGAAGCCCGCAAGCGCGACACGGAAAAGAAGGGCGTCAACATTATCGTCAATCCAAATTCAGCACCGGCTGCTGGTGGTGCACCAGTGGGCATTGATCCGGCAACGGGTTTGCCTGTCGCAGCCCCTCCTGCTGAGTCGGTGGACGTGGCGGGCATCGAGATCAAACTCAACCCTCCGTTGCGTGATGTGCGACTCGCAGACGTGTTGGATGCGGTTTCCAAAGTTGCTCGCACGCCATTGAAGATTTCGTTTGAAGAATACGCCGTGGTGGTTTCGCTTAAAGGCGCAGAACTGCTGCAGCTTGAAAGCCGCGAGTTTCACGTGGATCCGAACACGTTCTATCAAGGATTGGAAAGCGTCAGTGGATTGATTCTCGATGTGCAGTCATCAAGTGGTGGAGGCGGCGGAGGCGGTGGCGGAGGAGGAGGTGGTGGTGGCGGCGGCCAAGGCGGTCAAGGAAGCGGATTCATCATTCCGCGTGTCAGTGTGACGAGTGGCACGACCGGCGGCGGTGGCGGTGGCGGCGGTGGCGGTGGTCAAGGTGGCGGTCAAAGCGGTCAGGGCATTGCTGGCTTGACCCGCACGAACGCGATGGAGGCTGTTCACGCGGCTGTCCGTACGTTCTTTGTCACCATGGGCGTGAACCTTGATCCGACCGTAGGCAAAACAGTTTTCTTCAATGATCGCGAGGGTACGTTGTATGTCCGCGCAACGGCTGAAGAGTTGGACATCATCGAGCAGGTGGTGCGAGTGCTTAACATCGCCCCGCCTCAGGTCAACATCAAAACCCGCTTCACAGAGATTTCCCAGAATGACAACAAGGCGATTGGTTTTGATTGGTATCTGGGGAACATGATTTTCGGTGGCAGGTCGCTAGGATCAGGAGGAACACAGCCCACATTGGGCGGGGCGTCCACGCCTGCCAACATCTTCGGCAGTTTCCCTGGTCAGACCATCCGCGATGTGGCTGGCAACATTGTTTCGGATACGGCGATTGCGCCATCAACGACTGACGCACTGCTCACCGGTGGATTGCGTAACAGTTTTGGTCGCGACAACTCCGTCACGCCAGCACTTGCAACCTTCACGGGCATTCTCACCGATCCGCAATTCCGCGTGGTGCTTCGCGCCATTGAGCAGCGGGACGGCATTGACCTCTTGAACGAAGGCCAAGTCACCACCCTTAGTGGTCGTCAGGCGCAGATTTCCGTGAATGAAGTCAAGACCATCGTTACGGGTATTGATCAGCAGCAGGGCCAAAATGGTGGCGGGAATAACACAGGAAGCGGAACAACTCAGCAGGCGCAGACTTCGACATTCCAGACACCGACGACATCACCGATCCCGCTCGGCCCTGTGATTGACGTGTTGCCGACGGTTTCAGCGGATGGTGTCACGATCCAGATGACGATTATTCCGACGCTGACAGAGTTCGTGGGCTACGATTTCGCCACAGCCGAGATATTCGTGCCAAGGGCGATTGTGCCGAACGGCAATCCCGTGACCTCGATCCTTCCGTTGCCCATCTTCCGCGTGCGTCAAGTCACCACAAGTTGCAGTGTGTGGGACGGCCAGACGGTTGTGCTCGGCGGTTTGATCTCTGACGAAGTCACCAAAATCAAAGACAAGGTGCCGATGCTCGGAGATTTGCCGTTCATTGGTAAATTATTCCGCAGTGAGTCATCGCAGACACGCAAGAAAAACCTCGTCATCTT
>JANPGI010000534.1:0-3696 GCA_031423875.1 Verrucomicrobiota bacterium
ATCAAAGCATCCTGTTGAGGAACTTCGGTAGCGCCGAAAGTGCCCTCGGGCCCAGGCTGACGCAGTTCAACAAACCCCACTTCAAGCGCCTGCAACACGCGGGCAGCTTCGGCAAACAGCGTTGCTGGATCACTGTCGTCCACACCTTGCGAATCGCCGTTCGGCGACAGCCGGATCGAAACCCGGCCCGCGCCCCAGATCGAAACCAGGCGCTCCATCACCTCGCGCATCAAGCGCACCCTGTTTGCCGGGCTGCCGCCGTAACTGTCATCCCGCAAATTCGATCCATTGCGCAAGAACTGGTCGATGAGATAGCCGTTTGCCCCATGAAGTTGGACGCCGTCAAACCCGGCCAGCTTCGCGTTCTCTGTCGCCTACACACAGGCTGATCTCAACGCACTTCAAGACCTGACTGACCACTGCGCCGGGGCATTGGAGCGGTTGCGCGGACGTGATGCGTTGCGCGCGAGCGAAACCCGCTTCCGGACAATCTTTGAGCAGTCCCCGCTGGGTGTCGCTGAGGGAGTGATTGAGACCGGAGCGTTCGTCAGTGTGAATCAGCACTACGCTGATATTCTTGGCTACACCCGGGATGAATTGCAGAAATTGACGTTCAAGGACTACACCCATCCGGAAGACCAGGAAAAGGATCTCGATAAGATGGCAAAACTTGCTGCCGGTGAGATCGGGGAGTTCGCAATGGAGAAACGCTATATCCGCAAGTGTGGTGGAGTTATCTGGGTCAACATAACTGTTTCAAGCCTGGCTCTGCCGGGTGAAAAACCGGTCAATTGCATTGCGGTCATTGACGATATTACCGCGCGTAAGCACGCCGAAGAGTCGCTGCAAAGAACAGAACAACTCTACCGGCAGGCCATCACCGTCGCAGGCGCCGTTCCCTACGACTATGATTACCCGACACGCCGCTATCACCACATGGGCGAGGGAATCGAACTGCTGACCGGATATCGCCCGGAAGAAATCAGCGGGGATCTTTGGGCGAAAATCACGCGGGAAACGATCATGCTGGGGGCGGCGGCGGGGTTGAGCAAAGCCGCAGCGACTCAGGGCGTCCTGCGCGGCGAAATCAACCAGTGGCGCTCGGACATGCGGATTCTCGCTCGCGACGGAACCTCCCGCTGGCTTTCTGATGTGTCGGTGCAAAAACAAGACAAGGCTGGCCGGGTGATCGGCTCGCGGGGCATTCTTATGGACATCACTGAGCGCAAACAGGCGGAGGTAAGTCTCAAGGAATCAGGAGAACAATTGCGTGCCCTGCTCAAACGATTGCAACAGGCGCAGGAGGAAGAACGCATCCGCGTAGCGCGAGAAATCCATGATGAACTGGGGCAACTGCTCACAGGTTTGAAAATGGACGTGCGCTGGTTGGAGCGAAAGCTGGCAGAGCCCTATCTGCCGCCCGTGTTCCATCCCTTGTTGGATCGCACAGTGGCTGCTTCCGAACTGGCGGATCAGACCATTGCTGTCGTGCAAAAGATCGCCGCCGACCAGCGTCCCGGTGCGTTGGATCGGCTGGGCTTGGGCGCGGCGCTCAAACAGAGAGGGCGGCGGTTTGAGGAGCGGACGGGTGTTCCGTGCAACGTCACTGTGCCGGAAACAGAGCCGCCGCTGTCAGCCGCAGTGGCGACGGAGTTGTTTTATATTTCCCAGGAGGCATTGACGAATGTGACCCGGCACGCTCAGGCCACTGAAGTGCAAATCCACCTTGAAATGAAAGCCGACAAGGTGGTTCTGGAGGTTTGTGACAATGGGCGAGGAATCACTAAAGCTGAACTCACCACGCCACAATCGCTGGGCTTGCTCGGCATGAGGGAACGGGCGGCGCATTGCGGGGGAACGATCGTCTGGGAGCGGTGCGAGCCACAGGGCACACGCCTGACGGTGCGCATCCCCCATGGCGAAGCGCCGGCAAAAACAGGAGAGTCAGCATGAAAATTTTATTGGTGGACGATCACGAAATCGTGCGGCGCGGCCTCAAGGATATTCTCACAGAAGAGTTTCCAAAAGCCGTGTTCGGCGAGGCGAACACCGTGCCGCAGGCGCGGGAACTGATCGTGCAGAAGGAGTGGGATCTGGTGTTGCTGGACATCAATCTGCCAGGCGGCAGCGGTCTGGACCTGCTTCTGGAGTTGCGGCAACTGCGTCCTCAAGCGGCGGTACTGGTGCTCAGTTCCTATCCGGAGGAGGAGTTTGCGCTGCGCTCGTTCAAACTCGGTGCCGCCGGTTATCTGACCAAGGCCAGCGTGGCGGATGAGATGTTGACGGCAGTGAAAAAAGTTTTGAACGGCGGCAAATATGTGAGCGCGGCTCTGGCCGAAAATATCGCGACGGCTTTGGGTAAGGGAATGGATCAGGAGTTGCACGAAACCCTTTCAGCCCGTGAGCTGGAGGTGTTGCGTCTTGTTGCGACAGGCAGGACGATCAAGGAGATCGCAGCGGAACTGTCATTGAGCGAGAAAACCATCGGCACTTATCGCAGCCGCATCTCCGAGAAGCTGGGAGTGTCCACCAATGTGGAACTGACGCGCTACGCGTTGAAGCACCGGCTGGTGGAGTAGGGTTGGTTCTTCGTTGTCTTCAGTGGATGACGGCTTTGCCAATACGCAATCCAACGATTCCACCGAAAACAGCGGAGAACCTTCGGGTGTGTAGGGAATTCTTCCGACACAACACTTCCGTCATGGCGGACAAGGGTTTCAGGCTTTGCCCATCTTCTCCTCGTGCCCGGCGCATACGATGATGGCGGCGTGAATAATGTTGAAAGTCATCGCAACGTCCGTGTCCTGCTGGTTGAGGATTCGCTGCCTGTCCGCCAACGCATCCGCAGTCTGATCGAGGAATCCGGCCACGCCACGGTTGTGGGGGAAGCTGCCACCGTTGCATCTGCACTCGCGCTCTTTCGCGAGCATAAGCCGGATGCCGTGGTGCTGGATCTGCATCTGGCGGAGGGAGTGGGTTATACGGTGTTGGAGGAAATCAAACAGACACATCCTGCCTGCGAGGTGATCGTGCTCACCAACTTTGCCATTCCGGAATACAGGACACGCTGCCGCATTCTGGGTGCGGATCACTTCTTCGAGAAATCAAAGGATTTTGAACGCGTACCCGACGTGCTGGCAGGCGTGGGCCGCTTGACCCAACACGGCGGGCGTATTCTCATTGCCGATGATGAGGAGCTGGTCGGCGACGTGCTCAGTCAATTGCTCCGAGCGGCGGGGTATGATTGTGAGTGGGCGGCTGATGCCACGGAAGCCCTCCATGCGCTGAGTCGTTCCCGTTTTGATCTGCTGATCGCGGACATCAACATGCCGGGCAATCGCCAGTTGGAATTGATGCAGGAACTATCTCGGGTTGCGCCCGGCCTGCCGGTGATCTTGCTGACGGGTGATCCCACTGTGGAATCCGCAGCCTCTGCGGTGAGGTTGCACGCGAAAGCCTATCTGCCGAAGCCGCCAGATTTGACGGAGCTTAAAATTTTGGTGCAGGAATCCATCACCAACCATCGGGTTCATCAGGCGGTGCGCCGCAAATGGGATCAGTTCCGAGCACTCTCTCTGGATCTGAACCAGCAACTCGCCGTGCCCCGGAACGCGGCGATTGATCCGGGCGAGTTTCAGGAACTGGAAAATCTTTTCAATGCGTTGAGCGACGTGGTGCTGGCCGGTAAAGTGAACA
>JANPGI010000535.1:0-19905 GCA_031423875.1 Verrucomicrobiota bacterium
CGAGCGCCGCCGCGCTGCTGGCCGTGCTCGCCGCCGCCCCGTCCGCCCGCGCGCAAATCGCGGTGACGGGCTCGACGACTTACACGCAAAACTTCGACGGTCTGGGCACGACGGATGCCGTCCCGTGGGTGGATAACACGACGCTTCCGGGTTGGTTCGCCGGGATCAATGCCAATGCCACGGCGGACGGAAACCTGACCCTTTCGGATGGATCGAATACCGCGCTGACGGCGCTGCTGAATCTCGGCACCGCGAGTGCCACCGATCGCGCGCTGGGATCGATCGGTGCGTCCTCCATCACCTACACCTATGGAGTTCGGTTCACTAACAACACAGCATCCATCCAGACGAACATCAACATTTCGTATATCGGCGAGCAATGGCGCAGCGGCACCACTACGAATGTTCAGACGCTCGCCTTTTCCTATGCCATCAGCAACACGCCAATCACCAACGCACACTCCGCCGCTTCATGGATCAACTTCGCCTCACTTAGTTTTTTATCCCCAAATCTTTCTTCCCTTACCAACGCCATAGATGGCAATTCATCCGCGAACCGCCAAAGCTTTACGAGCGTGATTTTGACCAGCGTGAGTGTTGCACCAGGGCAGGAGCTTTTTCTCCGTTGGTTGGATGTGGACGACGCTGGCTTTGATAATGCGCTGTCTATTGACGACTTCACCGTCACTTTCAGCGGCGGCGTCAGCAATCCACCCGCCGCGCCCGCCATCCTCACTCAACCACAAAGCCAAGTCGCAACCGCGGGTGGCAGTGCGACGTTCTCCGTCGTGGCTAGTGGCAATCCCGCGCCCGCTTATCAATGGCGGTTCAACAACACAAACCTCCCCGGTGCGACCAGCTCCAGTCTCACCCTCAACAACGTCACGACGAATCAAGGCGGCAATTATTTCGTCGCCATCACCAACTCCGCAGGCTCAACCAACAGCCAGACCGTCACGCTCACTGTGGTTCCGCCCGCGCCCGCCGTGGCTGGATTTACCCTCATGAATTACAACACGCACGGAAACTTCGTCGGCGATTGGACCACCAACTCCGCACAAATCCAGGCCATCGGGCGTCAGGTGCAGTACCTCAATCCCGACATCATCACCTTTCAGGAAATTCCCATGACCAATTCCGGCTGGTCGCACATGGGTGAATTCGTTTCCGTGTATCGCCCCGGCTATTATCTCGCCACCAACTCCGGCACGGATGGATTTATTCGCAGCGCGATCCTCAGCCGCTTTCCCATCACGCGCTCGGTCAGCCGTCTCGACGGTGCTGATTTGGATCCGTTCGGTTACACCACGGCCAACTTCACTCGCGATCTGTTCGAGGCTGAAATAGTTGTGCCGGGTTTCCCGCAACCACTTCACGTCTTCACTGTTCATTTGAAATCCGGTCAAGGCACGGATGATTCCAACCGACGCGGCGCTGAGGCGAGCGCCATTTCAAATTATTTGACCCAGGCATTTCTCACCACCAACAGCCTGCACACCTACGTGCTGACCGGCGACATGAACGAAGACCTCAATCGTCCGCCATCTCCCACCAACCCGCAGAGCATCGCCCGCCTCACGAGCACGCCGACGGGTTTACGCCTGACCACGCCGACCAACCTTTACACCGGCAGCGATATGACATTTTCAATCCAGGCGGCCAGCATGACCAAGCGCTATGATTACATCATGCCGTGTGATCTCCTGTTCGCGAACGTCGCCACCAGTCAGGTGTTCCGCTCAGACCTGCTGCCGAGTCCGCCACCGCCACTGCTTGCCACGGATTCCGAGACCGCGTCAGATCATATTCCCGTACTGATGACGTTCAACAATCCCTACGACAAGCCTTTTCAACTGCTCTCATTCACACGCAGCAATCTGACCGTGACGCTCAACTGGCAATCCGTCCCCGGCCAACCGTATCACGTGGAAAGCTCCACGAACCTCACCGCATGGAGCACGCTGGCGAACAATCTTGTCGCGACGGGAACAACCTTCACCTACGCAACGAACCTCAACGATCCGATGCGCTTCTTCCGGGTGTATCGAATCCCTTGATTGCGACATTCAGAAGAACACGAGCCAGCCCGACCCCACCATGTGTCAAAAGTCATTTCTGTTGAGTGGTATCTTGTTAATCGGATCTCTGGCGCTGTCCGCAGCGCCGGCCATCACCGTCATGCACTACAACGTGAAGGGGAACGGCGCTACGAACTGGAACACAAACGCCGCGCAGGTGCAGGCCATCGGACGTCAGATTCTTTATCTCAAGCCGGATGTGATCGCGTTCAACGAAATTCCCGTCAACCAGTCGTATTACATGACCAACTGGTCGCGCTCGTTCCTCTCCAACTACAATCTCGTGATCAGTCCCGGCAACGACGGATTTATTTGCAGTGCCATCGCCAGCAAGTTTCCCATTACGCGCTCGAAAAGCTGGCTTGATGGAACAAACCTTTCCAACTTCGGATACAATGGCGGCTACACGCGCGATTTGTTCGAAGCCCAACTCGCTGTGCCCGGTTACCCACAGCCGTTGCACGTGTTCACCTCGCATCTGAAGTGTTGCAGCGATCCCACAAGCGCACTGCGGCGCGGCGCTGAGGCGAGCGCCATCTCCAATTTTCTCGTCACCGCGTTTCTCACCACCAACAGCCTGCACACCTATATGCTGACGGGTGATTTGAACGAAGACATCGCCCGCCCCGACACAAACTCCTACACGAGCAGCCTTCCAATCCAGCGCCTGACGAGCACGCCCACCGGCCTGCGATTGACCACTCCCACCAATGTGTTCTCCGGCCAGGATTTCACTTTGAGCATCCAATCCACCCTGGACGTGCGCTTCGATTACGTTCTGCCCTGTGCGCTGCTATTCTCCAACATCGCCAGCAGCCAGGTGTTTCGCACCGACCTGTTACCCAGTCCGCCACTGCCCTTGCTCAACACAGATTCTGCAACGGCATCCGATCACCTGCCCGTGCTGTTCACGTTCAATAATCCCTACGACAAACCGTTCAGGCTGCTTTCATTCACGCGCAGCAATCTGACCGTGACGCTCAACTGGCAATCCGTCCCCGGCCAACCCTACCGCGTGGAAAGCTCCACGAACCTCACCGCATGGAGCACGCTGGCGAACAACCTCGTCGCGACGGGAACAACCTTCACCTACGCCACAAACTTGAACGATGCGACGCGCTTCTTCCGGGTCTATCGCGTGCCGTAGAAAACACGGTCAGCGTCCTTCGGGTAAAGATTTTGCCTGCGAATTGTTGCGGTCAGTTGTTTTCAACTTTGACGCGCCCATGCGAAAGGGTTACAAGCAGTACAGAAATCCGTGCGGGAACGAGGCTGCGTTTGCGGCGACTCGTCGCGGAGGGGAGTGGTGGTAAAATTTTAATACCATGAGTGCGAGCGATAAACCCTTAAGGATGGTCACCTGCGGCTGGTGCGAAACCAAAGTTTTCATTCCGGGCGACCTCGCCCCGCTCGGCACCGTGCCGTGCAGCAAATGCGGACACCCCATCATGATGCCCATGATGCTGCGGCAATTCGAGCTACGCAGCATCATCGCGTCCGGCGGTTACGGCACCGTCTATCGGGCATTTGACACTGTCCTGGAACGCCTAGTGGCGGTGAAATTGGTGAAGAAGGAAAAGATGGATGACCCCGAGCAGATGGAAAGCTTCTATCGCGAAGCCCGCGCCTGTGCCCGGTTGAACCACACGAACATCATCCATATCTATTCCTTCGATCAGTACGAAGGCCAGGCCTATCTCGTCATGGAACTCGCCGATCACGGCAGCCTGGACGGTCGCATCGAGAAACAAACCCGCGTGTCCGAACTGCACGTCCTCGACATCGGCATCAAGATCGCCTCCGCGCTTGATCTCGCGCTCAAACACAATCTTCTGCATCGC
The DNA here is from genome assembly GCA_031423875.1 of Verrucomicrobiota bacterium. Taxonomy (GTDB): domain Bacteria; phylum Verrucomicrobiota; class Verrucomicrobiia; order Limisphaerales; family JADLHS01; genus JADLHS01. Next base: position 3,920 of record JANPGI010000535.1, read on the forward strand.
GACATCAAACCCGGGAACATCCTTTTCGACAGCGACAACGAACCCAAGCTCGTGGATTTCGGCCTCGCTCGCAGCGTTGATGCTGAACAGGAAAACGGTTCGGTGACGGATGGCACGCCGTATTACGTCGCTCCGGAAAAGATCAAGCGTGAGAAGGAAACGTTCCTCTCAGACATGTACAGCCTCGGCTGCACATTGTATCAAGCACTGACCGGGCATCCCCCCTTCGATGCGCCCACCGTGGAAGAGTTGGTTGCAGCGCACGTCAACATTCCTTTAGTGCCCCCGAACCTTGTGTTGCCTGAAGTGTCTCAACCGACAAGCGATGCGTTGGTGAAAGTCCTCTCCAAGAATCCTGGTGACCGGTTCTTGAGCTACGACGAATTCAAGATGGCATTCGAGGCGTCACGCACCATGCTGCTCATCCAGCAATACAACCAATCCGATACTCCCAAGCCCAAGAGTAAGACGAGCTGGTGGCGGCGATAACTCAAGGCGCTTAACGCTGGGTGCGCTCGAAGACAAAGAGGTTGTTCAAACCGAATTGAAACTGCTCATGCCGCAGCATTCGGAAGTTTGGTTCTGAAAAAATCCGTGCCGTCTGTGCGGTGTCATAACCGTGATGCTCTTCCAATGACATGCCGTGAACGAGCTTCAGTGTCGTGAGAACTTTCAGGATTTGATCCACGAAAGGTGACGGGACGGTGATGATCATCCGTCCGCCGGGCTTCAAGTAGCTCGCACAACCAGAGGCGAGTGGAGCATAGGCTTCATTTGGAAAATGCTCCAACACGGCGAGCATGGTGATGCTGTCGAACTCTTGACCCGCAGGCATATCGTCCGGGAAAAATCCCGGGATCAGATCAAACCCGTCTCCTTTCACGGGAGCTTTCAGTGTCGGATCTATCCCCAGACAATTCTTTGCCAAGCCGGGGATTTGGCGGAACATGACGCCGTCCACGCTGCCGATGTCCAGCACGCGTGCACCCGACGGGATGAATGGCCGAGCCTTTCGGATGCGCCAGTTTTGCAGAAAACGATCTAGCAGAGTCATTTGATTTTCAGTTCGGGCTTTAACGCATGTGGCATCTGAGGGTTCACAAATGCCGTAATTCTGATGGAGGATTCTTTTCTGGAATGACCTCCAAGTCCAGCCTCCGTTCGCGTTCAACCTTGAATTCTCGACGAATTCTCTCTATCCAAGACCGGGTGAACACCGAATTGACGATTGTCATGCCGTGCCTGAATGAGGCGGAAACCTTGGCGCGCTGTATTGAAAAGGCCCGCGCCGGAATCCAGATGGCTGGCGTCACAGGCGAAGTATTGATCGCAGACAACGGCAGCACAGACGGCTCTCAGGACATCGCGGTGAAGTGTGGCGCACGCGTCGTGCCCGTCACCGCCAAGGGTTACGGCAGCGCATTGCGCGGCGGCATCGAAGCAGCGCACGGCAAATGGATCATCATGGGTGATGCGGATGACAGTTATGATTTCTCCAACATCACAGGCTTCGTCCAAAAACTTCGCGAGGGTTACGATCTGGTGATGGGTTGCCGGATGCCACGCGGCGGGGGCACAATCATGCCCGGTGCGATGCCGTGGAAAAATCGTTGGCTCGGTAATCCGGTTCTTTCGACGATTGGGCGAATCTTCTTCAAGTGCCCGGCGCAGGACTTTCACTGCGGCTTGCGAGGCTTTAGCAAGGCGGCTTATGAGAAGATGGAATTGAAAACCACCGGCATGGAGTTCGCCTCGGAGATGGTGATCAAAGGCACGTTCAAATCTCTTCGCATCACGGAAGTCCCGATAACGCTGCACAAGGATGGACGTTCCCGTCCACCGCATCTAAAACCATGGCGGGATGGCTGGCGGCATCTGCGGTTCATGCTGATCTACTCGCCGCGCTGGTTGTTCCTGATGCCCGGCTTGCTGCTGGGACTCGTCGGTGGCATTGCCACAATCTTGCTGGCGTCAGCCCCAGTGCGAGCCAACGGAGTGTCATTCGACGTGGGAACGCTGGCTGTATCGTCCATGCTCACAATCGTTGGATTTCAACTCGTGGCGTTCGCCTTTTTCACAAAGGTGTTCGCCATCGCCGAGGGGTTGTTGCCGGAAGACCCGAAGCTGTCGCGAATCTTTACTGTGTTCACGCTCGAAAAAGGGATCGTCGTCGGCCTGCTGGTTCTGCTTGCAGGCTTGGGCTGGCTCGGCAGAGCGGTCTGGATCTGGCAGCAGACCCATTACGGAATCATGGATTATGCCGAGAATCTCCGCCGCTTGATTCCCGCAGTCGCGTTAATCGTCCTAGGTGTGCAGGGAATCTTTTCCAGCTTCTTCATGAGCGTGTTGGGATTGAAGACCGTTTCTCGCAAGCCACCGACCGAAGTGGAGAAATCCCGCTGAACCATGTCGCTACTCAAGCTTCGGTTTTGAACTGATCTATGGCTGCGAGCAAATCACCCCTGACAGTCGTCTGGATTTCTGATTATCCGGTCGAGTGGATGGCGGTTGTTCCCGAGCCGTTGAAACATCTGCCGCGTCGGCATCCGGCAACGTGGGCCATGGTGTTGCTGGGCGAATACGAAAAAAATCCCAATCTCCGCGTCCACGTCATTCTATTTCGGGGCGACATCCCGGCTGATTATGTGTTCGTGCAAAAGGGCGTCACGTTCCACGTACTGAAGGCATCGCCCAAAGCTCGGCTCGCCACATTCTTCTGGCTGGATACGTTGCGGATCAAAAAAGTTTGCGAGCAGATCAAACCCGATCTCATCCACGCGTGGGGCAGTGAGAAGGGCGCTTCGTTGATCGCCTCACGCTTGCGTTGGCCGTATGTGATGACGATCCAAGGATTGTTCGCCTGGTACAAACAGCGGATGAAACTTCCGCGTTACGATAGATTCGTCGAAATCGTGGAGCGGATCAGCTTGGGTCGCGCCCGCGTCGTCACCACGGAGTCAAATTTTGCGGTTCAGTTCCTGAAGGACAATTTCCCCAAGCCCAAGGTGCATCAGGCGGAACACGCACCGAATCATTTCTTCCGCAACGTGCAACGTCGTCCCAGCACCGCACCGGTCGAATTCATTGCCGTAGGCGGACTGGGACATCGCAAAGGCACAGACATGTTGTTCGCGGCACTTGAAAGGCTGGGCGCCGAGATGGATTTTCGGATGAAGATCATCACCAATCCGATGCCGGAATATATCCAATCTCTTCGCGCGACGGTTTCGGAGAAGACTTGGAAGCGCATTGAATTCAAACATCACCTGCTGCCGCACGAGGTCGCGAAAGAATTGGAAACCGCCACGATATTGCTCATGCCCACGCGTGCCGACACCAGTCCGAATGCGGTGAAAGAAGCTGTGGTTGCAGGTCTGCCTGTCGTGGCGGCGTCTGTCGGAGGGATTCCAGATTACGTGGTGGACGGCAAGAACGGTCTTCTGTTTCAAGCAGGTGATCAAAATGCTTTCGAGAACGCGTTGCGTGCTGCGTGCAAGCACCCGCTGTTCGGGCAAGGTCGCGTGGATACGGAAACTTGGACCATGAAACGTGAATATCTTTCCCCGGAGTTGATGGCCAAAAAGTTTTTCGCGGCTTACGAATCGGCGCTGGCCCTCGGGTGCTGAATCACCTTATCCGACTCACGCGCCCTGTGCGCTGGGGATTGGCGCGGAACATCGGCCACGTTGACTTCGCGAGCGGGACATTCCGTTGGATGGCGTGGAGATGGTTTCCCAAACTCATGCCATAAACCGTTCCGTCCGGGCCGACAAGCGGTGACGAATAGCACGCACCTCCCCCAAAGCTGTAAACCCAGTTCCACTCTGGATACTCGATACAGGCGAGAATCAACCCATCGCTCGCGTTGAAAAGAATTTCACCATTGGCGAGAACCGCCGCCGTGGATTCCGCGAACCATCCGGGCGAATGATCCCAGATATGCCGATGCCAGAGGAGTTTTCCGTCGAGCGACACAGCGCAGTGATTCGTGTGTGCGGAGATATAAAGTTCGTTCGTGCCGAGCACTGGAGACGATGGCGTGAAGCCGCCAGTGTGTAATTGCCAACGCGCTGTGCCGTCATGATTTACGGCATGTAATTTTCCATCCACCGATGAGAAAAACAGTTCACCCTCACTGCCGATGGCTGGCGAAGACGTCACCGCGTCGCCAGCGGCAAATTCCCACCGCTTCGTGCCATCGGGGTTCAATGCGTAAAACTTCCGGTCGTGCGACCCAAAATAAATCACGCCCGCTTCATCAATCGCCGCCGATGAAACGATCGGGCCAGCCGTGGCAAATTCCCACTTCTTTGTTCCATCCGGATTAAGCGCGTAAAAGTTCTTATCCCACGAACCGCAATAGATCGTTCCATCCACGCCGATAGCGGGCGAAGCATCTACCCACGCGCCCGTCTTGAACTTCCACTTCACTTTACCATCCGGTGTCACAGCGCGGATATGGCGATCTCGCGCTCCGAAGTAAACTGTTCCATCATCGCCTATGGCTGGGGTTGAAACAGATTCATGGCCGAACTTGATGACCCAACGGCGCGAACCATCAGGATTGATCGCATACAGTTTTCCCAGCCAGGTTGTGACATAGATTACCCCGTTGGAATCCATCGCGGGTGAAGACTGGTTGTAGATGCCGATCTCCGCCTTCCAAAGGTTCGTGGCAGCATAATGTTTTTCATCCGCGCGCGTCACGGCGGCAGACGCGAGCAGCGCGATCAAGCAGATGGCGAATCGGATGTTCAAACGAGACGAAGATAGGAAGCACCAAGGCGCGGCGCAAACCTGAACCGTAGAGTGAAACCAGACAATAGGTGCTTTCTTACTTTCGGGTGTGCCTGATATTTTCATTCAAGGTGGGCGCGGTGACTTGTCGCTCACCACAGTAAGAGTGCCTATTGTCAACGCTCGCCCGTCTCCCCCAATAGACGTCGTGCCCCAAGATGCACCCAGTCTCAACTGCATCCCCAGTGTTTCATAGACAACTGAATGGAATTTCACTAAACCTATCCTCGCGATTTACGGCCTTGAGAAGACACGATTGTCATCGGGGCTAGAAGCCGTCAAAGTTCGCTAATTATTTCTGGGCAAACACAAAATCCGACTCCAATGAAATCTTCACCAAAAAACACTTGGGAACACTTCAAAAAGTTTTATAAAGAATTTCCATCTATTGAACTCGCAATGGACCTGAGCCGCATCGGCGTGAGCGATGCCTTCTTCAAAAGGATGGAAAAACCCATGCAGTCGGCATTCGCCGCGATGACAGCACTGGAAAGTGGCGCGATCGCAAATCCAGACGAGGGGCGGATGGTCGGTCATTACTGGCTCAGGAATCCAGCGTTGTCGCCAACCCCAGAAATCCGGAGCGAGATAGAGTCAACGCTAAAGAATATCAAAACCTTTGCGAGCGCGATTCATGCAGGCAAGATTCGCGGTCAGGGTGGCAAGTTCACAAAAATATTGATCATCGGGATTGGCGGTTCAGCACTGGGGCCACAGTTTGTAAGCCACGCGCTCGCCAATCCCGGAAAGGACAAGGTTCAAGCCTACTTTCTTGATAACACCGACCCGGACGGCATTCATCGAGTGTTGGCGTCCATTGGCGATGGCCTGAAACATACACTTTGCCTCGTTGTTTCTAAATCAGGCGGAACAAAAGAGACACGCAACGGGATGTTGGAAACTAAAACCGCATATGAATCAAATGGTCTGTCATTTGAAAAACATGCAGTTGCCGTGACCGGTAACAATAGCGAGTTAGATAGATACGCAATCGCGAACAAATGGCTGAATCGGTTTCCCATGTGGGATTGGGTCGGAGGGCGTACGAGCGAATTATCCGCAGTGGGTATTTTGCCTGCAGCACTACAAGGATTTGATGTGGATGCAATGCTTGCGGGTGCGAAAGCGTGCGATGACCTCACGCGTATCGCTCAAATCAAAAAAAACCCGGCGGCTTTGCTCGCATTGAGTTGGTATTGCGCTGGCGGTAATGGATTGGGTAGTAAGAACATGGTTGTCATCCCTTACAAGGATCGGCTCGAAATTTTTTCTAAATACCTTCAACAATTGCTCATGGAGTCCCTGGGCAAAGAAAAGAACTTGGCTGGCAAGGTAGTGAACCAAGGCATCACCGTACTGGGAAACAAGGGTTCAACAGACCAGCATTCTTACATACAACAACTTAGAGATGGATTAAACGATTTCTTTTTAACTTTTATCGAAGTTCAAAAAGATCAAAACGGCGAAGCTTTAATTGTCGAAGATGGTTTTACTTCTGGTGATTACCTGAGTGGCTTTCTCTATGGAACGAGACAGGCGATGTTGGAAAACGGACGTCCGACACTGACGTTAACCATTCGCGAAGTCACTCCAGCCAGCGTTGGCGTCCTAATTGCGCTTTACGAACGCGCAGTTGGGTTTTATGCCTCGTTGATCGGAATCAACGCCTATCATCAACCTGGTGTCGAGTCCGGAAAAAAGGCTGCGACTCGAATCTTGAAAATTCAACAGCAAGTTTTGGCGGTGTTAAAATCGAAACGTGGACGTCGCCTGACGGTGGAGCAAATTTCTGCGGTCATAGCCGACAAAAATGAACAAGAACACATCTACAAAATTCTTGAGAGGCTTGTGACTAATCGTGGACGCGTCGTCAAAAAAACGTCAAACAAGAATCCATTCTTGGCGACGTACTCAGTTTAGCCGTTGTTTTCGATGTTTATATATCCCAAGAGCTACGATGTTATAGTGGTTGGTGCAGGCCACGCTGGGGTAGAAGCCGCTTTAGCTTCGTCGCGAATGGGCTGCCAAGTGTTACTTCTCACGACCAATGTTGATACGATAGGGCAAATGTCCTGCAACCCAGCAATCGGCGGTTCAGCCAAGGGGCATTTAGTCAAAGAAATCGATGCGCTGGGTGGAGAAATGGGGAGAAACACCGATTTGACTGGCTTGCAATTTCGGGTTCTCAATCGCAGCAAGGGGCCAGCGATACGCGCCACACGTGTTCAATGTGACAAAAAGGCCTACCAATTCCGCTTGAAGTGGGTTTGCGAGCGCGAGCCAAATCTGGATGTCAAACAAGGACAAACTGTATCCATTGAATCCGACAACCAAATCACAAGAGGCGTTACCACAGCAACAGGGGTCAAGTATCTTGGAAAAACTGTTATTATAACTACCGGGACATTCCTTCATGGATTGATGCACATCGGGAAGGATAAGCAGCAGGGTGGGCGATCTGGGGAAATGCCGTCCATTGGATTATCGGAGTCTTTGCGAACACTCGGAATCGAACTTCGACGGCTTAAAACCGGCACTCCACCTCGATTGCTAAAACGCTCTATAGATTTTTCGCGATTAGAGGCGCAAGGCGGGGATACACCCATTCCCTATTTCAGTCAGTGGCCGCTTGAAAAGTTCCACGTGGAACAGCCCGCCGCCGATTTCCCACAAATCAAATCTATCGAATCAGAGGGGCGATTCCCCTGTGGTTCAATATTGGAGCAAATTGGAGGGCAATTAAATTGTTTCCTCACGAAAACAACACCCAGAACCAAAGAAATTGTCCGTGACAACCTTCATTTGTCTCCAATGTATTCCGGAGAGATTGAGGGCATTGGCCCACGATATTGCCCTTCCATCGAAGACAAGATGGTAAAGTTCGCCGAGAAAGAAACTCACCAAATCTTCCTTGAGCCAGAAGGTATAGCCACAGATGAAATTTACATCAATGGACTTTCAACATGTCTTCCATTTGAAGTCCAAATACAATTAGTGCGCTCTGTCGTGGGTTGTGAAAACGCAGAAATAATCCGCCCAGCTTATGCCGTAGAGTATGACTATTCGCAGCCAACTCAAATTTTACCAACTCTGGAAACCAAGGCATGTGAAGGATTGTTTTTGGCTGGGCAAATCAACGGAACTTCCGGCTATGAAGAAGCCGCCGCTCAAGGGCTGATGGCTGGGATTAACGCTGCAAGAAAGTGTCAGGGCAAAGCGCCGATCATTTTGGAGAGAAATCAGGCATACATCGGAGTGTTGATTGACGACTTGGTAAATCTTGGCACAAATGAGCCCTATCGTATCTTTACGTCTCGATCTGAATTTCGATTATTGCTCCGTCATGATAACGCCGATACCAGACTCGCTGCGATTGGAAATGAAATCGGCCTATTACCCCCGCATCATTTCGCACTGTTCACGACAAAGCGAAACCAGATCAATGAAGAATTGCAGCGGCTTAAAAAAACACGCAACGGTTGTGATACGCTTGCACAAATGCTGCGTCGCCCTGAAATCACGTACGACCTGCTTCCCGATCATAATTATTCTTTACCCTCAGCAGTGAAAGAATCGGTCGAGATAGAAATTAAATACGAAGGTTACATAAATAGGCAATTAATTGATGTAGAGCGATCTAAGAATATTAACACTAAGACTATTCCTGATAATTTCGATTATTTATCCGTGACGGGATTGAGTCGGGAAGCAAAGCAAAAACTGGCTAACATCCGGCCACTTACACTGGGTCAAGCTTCACGGATATCTGGCGTGTCACCGTCGGACATTGGACTTTTGGCAGTGTGGATTAAGCGGTATCCGACGACCGGAAAGAATCAACCGCTTGCGACGGATTGTTTGTCCGGATGCGACTATCCGCCAAACGATTCGGAACAATGATTGCCATGATCGACAGTCAACCCTCAGGTGCTGGCTTGATCTCTCAAGTTGAAGAAATTTTTTCGCAGACAGGCGTTCTTTCCAAATCAAATAATTTTGAATTTCGTCCGCAACAACAACAGATGGCCATCGCCGTCGCGCGTGCGCTTCAGGACAAAACGCATCTAGCCGTCGAAGCCGGAACCGGCGTCGGTAAATCGCTCGCTTATCTAGTTCCTTCGATCCTTTTCGCAGTCGCTGAAAAGAAGAAGGCAATTATTTCGACACACACGATCAATCTTCAGGAGCAGCTCACGGAAAAGGATTTGCCGATGTTGTCAGTCGTGCTTTCCGCATTACCCAATCCGGTGAAATTCAATTTTACGATGCTTAAAGGTCGTGGAAACTATCTTTGCACCCGAAGACTTCAGAAGGCCATGCAGCAAAGTGGTAATCTTTTCACCTCGTCGGAAGCTGAAGAATTGCAGCGCATCTACGATTGGTCCAAGGAAACCAAAGACGGCAGCCTCTCGGATTTTTCAATCGAACCTGATCCGAAAGTTTGGGCGCAAGTCTGTTCCGAGCGCGGGCTTTGTACACCCAAATCATGCGGCTTTCAATCTGACTTCAGCAAAGATCACTCAGTTTGCTTTTTTCAACGCGCGCGAAATCGAATCCTCTCCTCAGATGTTCTCATCCTGAACCACACTTTATTTTTCACCTTGCTCGGTGGCGTGGATGAAGAGATGGAGGGCGGAATACTTTTCAAGAACGACTTTGTCATCTTCGATGAAGCGCACACGATGGAAAGCGTGGCATCTCGGCATATCGGCTTGAGTGTTTCCAGTGGACAAGTTCGTTACGCACTAAATCGTCTCTGGAATCCACGCACGGAAAAAGGATTGCTCGCCACGCTTCGCCAAGGCAGCTCCGTCAAGCTCGTCGCCCAACTCCTTTCCGAGTCGGATAAATTCTTTGAGGGCGTCGAGAGTGCGTGCGATCAATTGAGTGCGCAGCCCGGCAAGTCCCGCTTCGGCACGCAAGAGAATCCTGCGAAGCGCGAGCGCAAGTGGACAGAGCTTCGCATCCACAAGCCGGAGCTTGTTCAAGACAACGTCACGTTGCCGATTCAAAGATTGCGCGAAGCAGTGAGCGACCTCATCAAGACAAGCGAGGACAAGGAAATCGGCCAGGAACTCTTGGAGTGCAACCGACGCTTGGGGGAGTTAAAAATGGAAGTCGCAGAATTTCTCAATCAACAGGCTGACGATCATGTTTATTGGGTTGAACGCGCGGGGAAAACACAGCGAAACATTTCGCTTAACGCCGCTCCGGTAGATGTCGCAGAATTTCTTCGTCGCCGACTTTTTGAAAGTGAGACGAGCGTCATTATGACGAGTGCAACGCTTTCAGTCGCTGACGCAAGCGGCAATTCCTCCAACAAAAAAAACCCGACACCTAAACAAGTCGCGACTTTATCACGCTCCTCAGCGCGCTCCAAACCCCAGGCAGGGCTGAACTATTTCGCACATCGCGTCGGTGCGGAAGAAGCCACGTTGTTACAAGTGGGAACCCCATTCGACTACGAGCGTCAGATGAAACTGTTCGTCGTGAAAACCATGCCCGATCCGCGAGACGTTGGTTACGCCACGGCGTTGGAAAAATGGATCACGCACTTCATCCAGCAAACTCATGGCAAGGCGTTCGTCTTGTTCACCAGTTACAGGTTGATGCAAGATGTCGCCGAGCGGATGCAACCCTTCTTTGACAGACTCGGCATCGCTCTCTTTGTTCAAGGCACGGGCACACCGCGTTCGACAATGCTGGAAAAATTCAAGGAAGACGTGGACTCGGTGTTGTTTGGCACGGACAGTTTTTGGCAGGGCGTGGATGTGCCAGGCGAAGCGTTGAGCAATGTCATCATCACGCGGCTTCCGTTCGCTGTGCCGGATCATCCGCTGATCGAGGCGCGCATCGAAGCGATCGAGGCGCGCGGTGGAAATTCTTTTGGTGAATTTTCGCTACCTGAAGCCATCCTAAAATTTCGCCAAGGTGTTGGGCGATTGATCCGCACCAAGTCCGACACCGGCATCGTCGTCGTCCTCGACAATCGGATTCTTGCCAAGCAATACGGCCAAGCATTTATTGATGCGCTCCCGAAGTGTCCGTTGGAAATCGTTTAAGCGTTTGATCAAATAACCCTTCGCGAAATCAAAAGGGAAACCCCTCGCTACCTTTCGGCAACGAGGGGCTTTTGGTGAGAGGAACGCGAAACCAGTCAAAACGATTACTGCTGGAGCAGTCGGAGGACGCTGTTCGGCATGGCGTTGGCCTGGGCCAACATCGCAGTGCCGGATTGCACGAGGATGTTTGCTTTCGCGTACTGCGTGCTTTCTTCAGCCACATCCACATCCATGATACGAGAGTTGGCGGCGGTGAGATTTTCCGCGCTCACGCTCAACTGTTCGCCTGTGTAATTCAGCCTCGTCTGATACGCACCGATGCTGGAGCGATCAATCGAAAGTTGGTTGATCGCAGCTTTCACATTGGTCAGAGCCGTCACAGCTCCAGCGACGGAGCTCAAGTCATCTCCCGCAAGCGTCGTGTAGGCAGCAGCGGCAAGATCAACGCCCGCCATGGTGAATGTGTTACCCTCGGAATCAATCGTCACGTCAAGCGTGTTGGCGGAAAAAAGGTCCACGCCATTGAATTCCTTCGTAGCCGCGTTTGTGATATAAGCCGATAGCTGGCCATATTCGTTGTTATAAAGTGCGCGGTCGGAATCAGACTTGGTGACGTCTTGCGCGAGCAGTGTTAATTCACTCATGCGATCCAGCGCCTTGGCGATCTTCTTGAGGTAACCATCCTGTGTCTGGGTGAATGAGATGGCGTTACTCACGTTCGTTTTTGCGGCGTGGGTGCGTTGAATCTGTGCATTCAACCTCGAGGCCACAGCAAGGCCGGCTGCGTCATCCGATGGATTGACGATCTTTTGGCCGGAGCTGAGACGTGCGAGCGATTTGCTCAACATTGACTGGCTGGTTTGCAGGTTATTTGATGAGACCTGCGCTGTGATGTTTGTATTGATGACCATGTTATTACCTTTCTTGCTATTGGGGGTTTCGCGTTTGTTGACTTCCGTGTCCGGGTCAGGCTGTCGTTCCAGCGACCTGCCGCCCTTTCAAATTTTTATTGGGTTTTGATTCCGGCAGCCGTGGCAATACCGGGCGGCCTTGTGTGAGCGCCTGTCTATTGTTGCTTTGAATCTCGTCATAAACTTCCTGACGATGAACAGGCACATCCGGCGGAGCCTCCACACCCAGTTTCACAACGTCACCCTCGACACGGACGATCTTCACAGTGATCCGTCCATCAATGACGATGCTTTCGTTGGTTTTGCGAGAGAGTATTAACATGTCCGTCCGTGGATAAAATTGTTCTGGCTACGTTTAGCGACTAAGCGGCAACGGATGCTGGATCGAATAGCGTGAGGCATTTGCCAGCACGACTTGTTTGCCTTTGAGAGTGAAACGGTTGATCACGATCGGACCTTTGAGGTTCACCGTGCCTGCGGCTTTTGCGCCGAGTGTGACGATGTTAAACACGAGCGCGTCGTCGGGACTGTTCAGGCCAAGAAACTTCACATCCTCGGCGGGCACATCGGGTTCGTATTCAGGAAAAACTTCCAGCGCGGGCAGCACGAGGAAGGCGAGATCGGGTTGGTCAATCACTTGAAGCCATTGGAACGGCGACTCGTGTTTGTTCTGGAGCAGCGCATACCGTTTGATCTGCTCGAAGCCCAGCAGACCGAGCGGCAGTTCAACGATGTTCTCGTTTTGCACCGTCACTGTTTCCAGTTCGACTGCTTCCACTGATTCGATTGTTTCACAAGTGTTCATGATTTTATGATGTCGCAGGCTGTTTAGCAGCGGCGATGCCAGCCTAGAATCACCAATAAACACAGTGGTTTTATTGCGGTCGCCACGCGAAGTAGGAAAAATTTGCCGGGAAGAAGGTGGTCACACGGAAAAAAATGCCAGCCTGACAAATACCGACACGGTGGGTATTCCAAGTGCGAGCGCCCTGGCTGCGAACGTTACAAGCTTGGCGGACTTAAAACAGTTCTGCAAAAAAAGATGTCAGAAGCATCCACCCGAAGCGGGAATGCTTCTCCGAGAGTTGGCTGGTCGGAAACCTAGTTGTCGTCACCCGTCGCAAGTCAAAGCTTTGTCCCTGTCAGCAACGGATTCCCCGCCAGAAATTCCGGCGCGGTCATCCGCCTTCCGCCTTCACGCTGAAGAATCGTCACACGCAACGCATCTTCTCCACAGCCGATCACGATGCCGGACTTGTCTGCGCTCAATACTTCTCCTGCATTGCCACGTGCTGAAACGAGTTCCGCGCCCCAGATTTTCAAGAGCAACGGCTTTGGTTGCGCGGGCAGATAAGTGAACGCGCCCGGCCACGGTGTGAACGCCCGGATGCGATTCCAGATCGCGCGGGCGGGTTGAGTCCAAACGATGTTGCCGTCTTCCTTGCGGATTTTTGCCACATGCGTTGCGAGCGCGGCGTCCTGTTTGTATCCGTGAAGTTTGCCAGCAACCAAGCCGTGGATTGTTTCCACAAGCAACGCCGCGCCCATCTCTGCCAACCGATCATGCAACGTCGCCGCATTGTCCTCATCGCGGATAGGCGTCGCGTTCTGCATGAACATGTCGCCGGTGTCGAGACCCACATCCATCTGCATGATCGTGACGCCGGTTACTGCGTCGCCGTTGAGGATGGCGGATTGGATCGGCGATGCGCCGCGATATTTCGGCAGCAACGACGTATGGACATTCAGGCAACCAAGGCGCGGCAAATCCAAAATGGCTTTCGGCAAAATCTGACCGAACGCCGCCACCGCGATGAGTTCCGGCTGCAACGCGCGAAGTTCGGCGATGAATTTTTCGTCGCGCGCCTTCTCTGGTTGCAAGACGGGCAAGCCCCCTTCGTGGGCGAGTTGCTTTACGGGCGATGGCTGGAGTTTGAGGTCACGACCTTTTGGCCGATCAGGCTGAGTGACGACGGCGACGATCTGAAACGCCGGTTCGCGCAGGAGTGCACGCAGACTCGTAGCAGCGAGATCCGGTGTGCCCATGAAGATGATGCGCAATGCAGCCATGTGTTAAGCGAACGGGAAAATGAGGCGGCACTAAAGAAGAAAATGAAAGGCCGAACACGTCCAAGCTCTCCACTGAATGGCAATCAGCCGATCTATGCGGACGGAGCAGGAAAAAATCTTGTCCAGTCCTGCGCAGCATGAAGGATACGGATCACCATGATCGTCTCTTGGAACGGTTGGTAGAAGATCAGGTAGTTACGGAACTTCGGCACGACGAACCAGCGGATTTGAGCGTGACGAGGAGCAGCCTTGCGGATGCGTCTCCCAAGTTCGGGGTGCTGGGCGAGAAAATCAGATGTGTTGAGGATAGTTTGGCGAACCCGCTCCGCTGCTTCAGGATTGTCGGCGGAAATGTGACTGCAAAGCTCGCCCAAATCGCGCACGGCTTTTGGACTGAACTTCGCACGGATCATGACGCGCGGCGCAAGTCGTCGGTGGTTTTGGATTGATCCAGATTTTCCAGCCCTTCGTCCAGCAGGCGCTCCAACTCCGGCGTCATCACCACCTCCATGCCTTGCCGTCGAGCCTGGTGTTCGCGTAACGCTTCTGAAACGACTTCATCCGACCCTTGATAGTTGGCGGTTTGCACCAACTCGGCAACGTAGTCCTCGAGATTTCGCGGCAATGCGATGTTCATGACCTCACGATAATTCCCGGCCCAAATGTGTCAACCGGCAATCCGGGTGAACATTTACCCTCCAGTGATTTCCTGCGGGCCCTTGCCGCCGTTGACCAGAAACATCACGGCCATGCGGACGGCGATGCCGTTGGTGACTTGTTCAAGGATCAGCGAGCGGTCGCAGTCAGCGATCTCGCTGTCAATCTCCACACCACGATTCACCGGGCCAGGATGCATGATCAGCGAGTCGGGTTTGGTCTTTACGAGCCGCGCTTTGTTGAGGCCGTACAGCGTCGTGTATTCGCCGATGCTGGGGAACATCGTCTTGCGCTGGCGTTCGTGTTGGATGCGGAGCAGATGGATGATGTCCGCCTCGCGGATCGCCTCGTCCACATCATGTGTGACGCGGCAACCCATCGCTTCAAACGTGCGCGGCACGAGCGTGGACGGGCCGCAGAGCGTGACCTTGGCGCCGAGTTTCGTGAGCGCCCAGATGTTCGAGCGCGCCACGCGGCTGAACAAGATGTCGCCCAAGATGGTCACGTTCAGCCCGGCGATCCTACCTTTGCGCTCACGGATGGTGAACGCGTCGAGTAACGCCTGCGTAGGATGTTCGTGTGAACCGTCGCCAGCATTGATGACGTGGGTGTTCAGTGTGCGGGCGAGAAAATGCGCCGCGCCCGCCGCGCTGTGCCGGATGACGATAAAGTCCGCATTGAGTGCTTCGAGATTTCTGGCGGTGTCTTTGAGCGTCTCGCCTTTCTTCAATGACGACGCATCGGCGGTGAAGTTGACGATGTCGGCGGAAAGACGCTGTTGTGCCAGCTCGAAACTGATGCGGGTGCGCGTGGAGGGTTCGATGAACAGATTCACCACAGTCTTACCGCGGAGCGCAGGAACTTTCTTGATGGCGCGCTCGCCGACGGCTTTGAATGCCTTCGCCGTGTCCAGCACGGTCATGATCTCGTCTGCCGAGAGCGATTCGATGTCCAGCAGATGTTTGCGATTCCAGCTCATGGTCGTTCAAGCACAACTTCGTCCTGCGCGCCGGGCACGGCGAGGCGCACATGGATTTTTTCCTTCGCCGAGGTGGGTTGATTCTTGCCGACGTAATCCGCTTTGATCGGCAATTCGCGATGACCACGATCCACGAGCACGGCCAGTTGAATGCGTTTTGGCCTGCCGAAATCCGTCAACGTATCCATCGCCGCGCGGATCGTGCGTCCGCTGAACAACACGTCATCCACGAGGACAACTGTTTTCCCGGTCACATCAAACGGGATGAGGGTGGGATGTACTGTGGGCGCGGCGCGATGGCCGAGATCATCGCGGTGCATGTTGACGTCGAGACTGCCGCAGGGAACGGGCGCATTCCAGATTTGTGAAAGAATTTTCGCAAGCCGCTCGGCCACGGAAACCCCGCCGCGTTGAATGCCGACAAGCACAATGTCTGTGACGACTTCGTTCCGCTCGGCGATCTCGTGTGCGATGCGGGTCAGGGCACGCTCGATGCCGGTGCTGTTGAGA
>JANPGI010000536.1:0-3200 GCA_031423875.1 Verrucomicrobiota bacterium
CTGGGTGCGATGCCCGCTTGATGCTTGGTGCTTGGTACTTCTCTGGATGTTGGTGCTTGGAATTTGGAGCTTCATTTTCCGTTGTTGGTTAGCGCCACAAACACATCCTCCAACGACGGCGCAATCGGGCGGATGTCTGCGCGGGGAATCTTATTCTTCGCTAGTTCGGCACGAATGAATTCCTCTGACACGCCTTTGTCCACCAGCAGATGCATGGATTGTCCGAACACCGTCGCCGTGCGCACGCCGGGTAATCGCCGCACCACCTGCAGGCCGGTCGTCACATGATCACAGGTCACGTCAATGCGCTTGGTGTCCGGCGGATTCACGATGGGCAATTGTTTCAGATCATCCGGCTCGCCGCACACGACCAGTTTGGACATGTGAATGTAACCGACATGCGAGCAGCGCTCCGCCTCGTCCATGTAATGCGTCGTGACGAACAGTGTCATGCCCTGGCTCGAAAACTCGAACAACAAATCCCACAACTCACGCCGCGCCACCGGATCAATGCCCGCCGTCGGTTCGTCGAGGAACAACACGCTCGGTTTGTGAACGAGCGAACACGCCATCGCCAGCCGTTGCCGCCAGCCGCCGGAAAGCAACGCTGCGCGACGATGCAGATACGGTTCGAGATGCGTAAGCGCGATGAGTTCGTCATAACGCTGCTTGAGCAGCGCGCCCTTCAAGCCGTAGAGCCGCCCGTAGAAATTCAGGTTCTCATGCGCCGTCAATTCGTCGTAGAGCGAAAACTTCTGCGACATGTAACCGATGAGCGGCTTGATCTCCTCCGTCTGTTGCGCCACGTCGAACCCCGCGATGCTCGCGCGCCCGTCGCTCGGTTCGAGCAACCCGCACAACATGCGGATAACCGTGGACTTCCCCGACCCGTTCGGCCCGAGGAAGCCAAAGATCGAACCCTTCGCCACGGCGAACGAAACATGATCCACCGCTGTGAAATGTCCGAAGCGTTTGGTCAACGCTTCGCAGGAGATCATGGTTTGAGCAGGCATCTAAAAAATCAATTTTCAATTCCTGTTTTCAAGGCACTCCAAGCTGGACATGGCAGACGCTTCGGAGTCACTCGTTAAAATTCAATTCCTGATAATCGCCCGTCTCTGGTGTATCCACGCAGTGCATACTTTGCTGAGAGTGGGCATCAAAACCGAACTCAATCAAGTTCATCTCAGGAAAATCTCGTTCAATTGTTTGGTGGTCGTTTCCAAGTCGCGGAGCAAGGAATCCCAATCGGGGTTCAGATAGGTCGCATTCGTACCATAGGTCGCATCCTCCAATGCTTTCGCGGCTACGAGTTTCTCCGCCACCTCACGACGCTGGAGATACTCAAACAACTTTTGAGCGTTGGCTGGATGCGGCGCGTTGTGGATCACCGCAACGGTGTTCGGGATGAGCAGTGATTCTTCCGCGAGCGGTAGCGCGGCGATTGACAATCCCTCCCGCTGTCCGGCGAAAACGTCATCGGAGTCGGTCAATCCAATCCACGCCTCGCCGCGAGCGACTTGTTTCACCACGACGGAATTGCCGTCCACGATGAAGGGTTTGTTTGCCGCGAGCGCGCGACACCATGTGAGCCAGCGTTCCTCGCCCCAGAGTTGTTTCACCGCGTGGAAGTGTGTGGCCGTGGTACCAAACTGCGGAAAGGCCAGCGCTATCTTGCCGCGCCAGATTTCATTCGTGAACTCGAGCAAGGATTGGGGAGCACGCGCGCCCTCGCGCGTTCCGGCGGACGCCCCGTCCGCCAAGGTTTCGCGCGGGGCGCGCGAAACTGCGCCCGAGGCGGGCGCGCTCCCCAACGAAACAAAGTTCGTATTGATGACAACGCGGCGGCTGCGGTAACCGAAAGCAGCCCAACCGTTGGTTTCGCGGAAGATGTTTTGCGCGGCGAGCTGGCGCGTGCGCATTTCTTCGTTGCCCCAGAACACGTCGCACTGCGGATGACTGCGCTCGGCGAGCAACCGATTCGCCAGCCCGACGGTCTTCACCGCTTCGCTGTCATAGACGGCTTTGACCTTGATGCCGGTTTCCTGCTCGAACTCGCGCAGAATCGGCTCGGCATAAACTTGGTCTTGCGCGGCGTAAATGACGACCCCCAATCTAGCCATTGTTTTTCCGCATTGATTAAGTGCCGGAAGTACGATGGCAACGATCAACCCAACTACGGGAATCAGAAGCCACCACCATTGGGCAAAAACTTCGTGTCGCGCGAATTCATCGTCACGCCAGCCGCGCTCCTTCCTCGGCTTTTCGGTGTTCTCGCTCACACCGTCCTCCTGTGATACCACCACCACTCGAACAGCAACACCGCCAGCCCGATGGCCGCGAGCGTGCGCCACAGTTCCATGTTAGTACGTTGCACGGTGGTAGCTTCAACCTTGGTGTATTCGCCGAATTTCAATTCATCGCGCGGTCGGATGTTGCTCTCGGCAGAATCAAGCAGGTTGGCGACGAAAGTCATTTCGTTTGTCCCGGCGCGCAGGTGATAAACGCCCTGCTTCGCCGTATCGCCAAAGACGATTTCGTTCGCGCCGGCGACATTGAGTTGCCTGGTCGAGCCATCAGGCAATTTTACCTCGGCGCTTTGCACTGAGGCGGCGAGCGCGAGTCGGAACGGGTCGCCCGCCTTGATGAGGAGTTGGGAGTTTTTCGCGTTGGCGGGATTGAGCCAGTCCACGGCGTTGGCGATAAAGATCGGGAACGACACGCGCAACGGCCAGTTGCTCTCCAGCGGATCGAAGCCCACCCACACGATGCGTTGCCGGCCCAGATCGCCCGCGAGGATGAGCGGTGCTTGCGGCGCTTCGAGGATCGAGATGGCCCACGTCGGCGCGCGCGCGGTGAGGCTCTGCACGATCTGCACGTTGTCGAAGCCGGCGTAGCGCAACAGCGGGTGCGTGGATTTCCAGTCCACGATCACCGGCGCTTCCACGGCGGCGACGCTCTCGACCCAGTTCGTGTTCACGGTGCGAAACGCGAGCACGTTGCCCTTCGGCCACGCGGTCGGCACGATGCCGTCGAGCACTATGAAATCAAAACCCGCGCCCGCATCGGTCAAATCATTCGCCACAGCCAGTTGCACGTTCGCCACGGCGCGCAACGCTTTTTCGAGCAACCGATTACCCCGCGTGACGAGCAACACGTTCACCGGCTTCGGCAGCAAACTCACGATGGACGCTTCGTTG
>JANPGI010000537.1:0-2152 GCA_031423875.1 Verrucomicrobiota bacterium
ACTCTGTTCAAGCATGGTCAAAATGTTGGTCAGCGTGACGTTGTCGTAATCAACTAAGGTTGCGGCCAAAGCAATCGCTTTGGGGCTTTTGGCAAACGAAACACTGCCGTCATTGAACGCCAACTGCCAGCCTTGGTCACGCCCGTGGGCCAACTCTTCGAGCGTCGTGCCGCTTCCAAGATAATCCATAAGCAGAATTTTACGCTGTTTGATGTCAGCGGTTTTTTGCATGAGCCGGTACTCATCAGCGGCACCGACCGGGTTCCTCATCCACGGGTTAAACATATATCCTGAACGGACAATGCCACCCGCATCGCTGCTCATGAACTGGGGCGAGCTGTATTGCCCGATTCCCAGAAGTGCATCGGCCTTGTAACTTGGACACCAAAAGATTTTCCCTGTTCCTGCATACTTCGTTGGATACAAGTAGCCAAGGTTGTTGAACTGACCCGCGCCAAATACGGTCGGAGGCTGGATTACAGTGGGAACACGAGTGTTTGGATTTCCC
This sequence comes from Verrucomicrobiota bacterium, assembly GCA_031423875.1. Taxonomy (GTDB): domain Bacteria; phylum Verrucomicrobiota; class Verrucomicrobiia; order Limisphaerales; family JADLHS01; genus JADLHS01. Next base: position 509 of record JANPGI010000537.1, read on the forward strand.
GACCAGACGTAGCGCGAATACCAAGTGCCACGCATCAGGTTGATGGCACCAGTCGTCGGATGAGTCCAAGTTGGAAACATATCGCTAGAATCCCCCGCATACAAAAGGCTGCCAATAGCACACTGCTTCAACTGTGACAGGCACACGGTGCGCAATGCCTTTGACTTCGCTTTAGCCAAGGCTGGCAAAAGCATGGCTGCCAAAATGGCGATGATAGCGATGACAACCAACAACTCGATGAGGGTAAAAGCCTTGACCGACTTGCCGCGATAAATAGTTCGTTTAACGTGTTTCATAAATTGGTAATCAGGTTCAATCGTTCACTGCGTTTTGTTCACTGGCATTAAATCTATTCTCAGCGGGGTTTCGGACTAGCAAGTTCTCCCTTGAGCTTTTCAACCAGTGCTTCGAGAGCCTGCTTTTGTTCTGTGGAGATTGTCGGGTTGGCCGCAAGTGTTTGAAGTTGTGGAATCACCTCCGCATACGCACTGCGATTCACCGCCCCCGCCTTCACTAGGTTCAATGCTTCTTTGACCGGGTTCTTATAGCTCGGTGAAGCAGATTCAAAAGCTTTCCTTACCGCAACCGCCTCGGCAGGCAACCCTGCATCCGCTTGCTTGTTATCCGCTCCAGATTTTCCGCAACCACCCACGATCAAAATCAGAAACAAATTTGCGATGAAGTAAAAACCTAGATTGTGACGCTTATTTTTCATTGTTAGCTTTCAAAGTGATCTGTCTTTTAATGGCAGAGGCGTCGGTATCACGACGCCCCTGCTTGAATTCTTACTGAACGAGCGTCATTACGCCAGTTCACTGATCCCGATCACAGCTTCAACCGATAGAACACGGTCGGGTTGCCGGGAACAATCGGAACGATGACTTGGTTGGTCGTGGCAGAACCCGCGACATCGAACCATGTGCCCGTGATACCGACGTTGATCGAGTTGGTCTGGTTTTGGAGCGTCCATCCCGTGTGGCTGGAAGGCCAGCTCAAGGTCAACGTTGTCCCGCCGCCAGTCACAGCAGATGTGATGTTGGTCGGGTTCGGATCAACCGGGCTTGCACCGCTCAACAGTTCAATCGTTCCGTCGAACGCGATTTTATTTGTCCACACATACGTGGTCGCACCGTTTGAGGCGGGCAAGTTGACAGTCGCAAATGCCGCAACCGGGCCGCTGAACAACTGACAGATCGTGCCAGTGAACAGAGCCGGACCTGCATCGGTGACATTGAGTGTCGCGCCAGAACCAGAGAACGAGGCGGCCGTGATGCGGTCGCTGTTGTTCGGGCTGTTGGTGCGATTGAGGTTCATGTTGACGGTGCCATTGAGGGCGATGGATCCGCTGATCGCCATTGTTCCGATCGGATTACCCACATTCATCGTGGAAGCCGGATCAGTGGTGACACTACCCAAGAGGCTGCCCTGACCGTTGAGGCTCTTGCCAGCTTGGATTTCCATGACACCAGTCGTCACAACGACTGTGTTGGTCGCCTGTTCGACATTGTTATAGTCCATCGTGGTCTGGTTCGTGGAAAAACCAATCGCGGTTGCGTCGAGTGTTCCGCCAGCAAGCGTGATATTGGTTGAGCTCGTGAGGTTGTTCGGAGCAACAATTCTCAAGGTGCCGTTACTGACTGTGGT
>JANPGI010000538.1:0-2595 GCA_031423875.1 Verrucomicrobiota bacterium
TGAATCCAGCGCGGAGCTTGCCGCACCCGACCTGTATGAAAATCAAATGCAGCCCCCACACCCACCATCAACGTCACATCCAGCTTCGGCAAAAACTCTGCCATGAACTTCTCCTGCTTGGGCGTGCTCAATCCAACCCACAAAATATCCGGGCGCGCTTCACGCACCTGTTGTTGCAATGCGGAAACCTCTTCCGCATTCAGCGGCCTGAACGGTGGCGTGTAGCAACCCACTACTTGCAGGCCGGGAAAACGTTTCATCATGCTTTCACGCAGCGACTCCGCCACTCCCTCTGCACCGCCAAAGAAAAAATGTTTACAACCACTCGCCTGACTCCACTCGCAGACCGCCAGCATGAAGTCCGGCCCATACACCCGGCTCATCTCCTTGTGTCCGCGCAATTTTCCCATCCACACCATCGGCATTCCGTCCGGCGTGCAGAGAAACGCGTTGTTCAAGATACGTTGGAAGCCGGGATCGTCCTGCCCTTCCATCACGCCATGCACACCGGTGATGCAGATGTAACCCTTGCGCCGTTGCGCGACGGCTTCGGCGACGGCAGCAAGTGCCGTTTTCGGGTTGAGCACGCTGATGCCTACGCCCAGCACGTTGACTCGTTGAATGTTCATCACGCTTCTGATTTCCACCGGGGCGCACCCGCACAGCACCCGGTGCTTCTGATTTGTTCGCGCGACAGCATGTCCATGGCACAAACTTTGCGCCAGCCGGATTTCAAGAATCGAGTTGGCGGATGGACAGTTTCCGTGTCATTCTCCGCGCCAGAATCAGAAGTCAAACATGAAGCTTTTGCTCTTTGCACACACACCACCGCCGCATCACGGCCAGAGTTATATGGTGCAGCTCATGTTGAACGGTCTCGGCGGCGACTGGCGCAAGCGGAATAAAAACTCTGCACCGCACCCTGGCGACGTTCACGGCATCCAATGCTATCACGTCAACACCCGCCTCTCCAAACGTCTCGAAGAGATCGGTTCATTCCAGCCGATGAAGCTGCTGCGCCTCGTGATGTATTGCCTTGAAGCCGTCTGGTGCCGCTTCCGTTATGGCGTGAATACTTTCTATTATATCCCTGCCCCGGGAAAAAGTTCTGCTCTCTACCGCGACTGGATGGTTCTGTTCGTCAGCCGTCCATTTTTCAAACGCGTCATCTTCCACTGGCACGCCGCCGGACTCGGCAAATGGCTGGAGACGTCCGTCCAGATGCGAGCGCGGTCACTGACTTACAATTTTGCAGGCGCGGCAGACCTCAGCATCGTTCTCTCACGCTACAACATCGCCGACGCCGAGAAACTTCTGCCCAAACGCGTCCGAGTGGTCAGCAATGGCATTCCCGATCCATGCGCCGAGTTCCGCCAAAAAATTCTGCCACGCCGCCTTGCCCGATTCGCCGCACGCGAAAAACTTCTCGGAGGAAGAAACCTCTCCGCCACCGACCTGCACGACACCGGCGGCGATCCACAGACCGTGAAAGTTCTCTTCATCGCACATTGCATGGAAGAGAAAGGCTTGTTCGACGCCATGCGCGCCGTGGTTCTCGCCAACCGCACACTCGCCGAGCAAAATTCCTCCGTGCGCATGAAGCTCATGGCCGCTGGCACGTTCGTCACTCCCGGCGAGCGCGCCACGTTCGACAAATTGATGACCGATCCCGAGTTTTCCACCGCTGTGGAGTATCTCGGCTTCGTCTCTGGTGAAGGTAAAGAACGCGCCCTCGGCGAGTCAGACCTGTTCTGCTTCCCCACTTATTATCTCGGAGAGAATCAACCAGTGAACCTCATCGAAGCCATGGCGTTCGGCCTGCCCATTGTCACCACGCGCTGGCGCTCTCTCTCGGAAATGTTCGCCTCAGATTATCCCGGTCTTGTCTCCATCAGATCACCGGATCGCATCGCCGCCGCCATGCTCAACCTGATGTCGCGCGAGACTGGTGAAGACCTGCGCCGCATGTTTTTGGCGCGATACACCATGGAAGCGCACCTCACCAAACTTGCGGAAGCGATCATCACCGCCGAACAACCCGAACAACCAACACGCCCTGCCCTAGCTGCAGCGACACATTGATGCTCGCCCAATTCAAATTCATTGCGCATTAAACTCGCATCACTACTTTTTTAACCAGTGAAAATCGGAATACTGCAACTCAACTCGACCATCGGCGCTTACGAAGCGAACCGCCTGAAACTCGTCGCGGCCTACGAACAGGCCGTCAAGCAAGGCGCGGAATTCGTCGTGGCTCCGGAACTTTTTCTCTGCGGCTACCCGCCGCGCGATCTGCTCCTGCGCTCGGATTTCATCGAGGCCGGTTTCAACGCGCTGAACCAGACCGCCGCTGTCGTCGGCAATGTTCCGCTCTGCGTCGGTTTCGTGGATCGCAACGACGCGCGCCCCGGACGCTCTCTGTTTAATGCCGCCGCCATCCTCCAAAACGGCAAGATCGTCTGGCGACAAAACAAATCGTTGCTGCCGACGTACGACGTATTCGACGAAGACCGATACTTTGAACCAGCGGCGTCCGTCGCGCCGGTCGAGATCGCCGGGGTGAAAGTCGGCGTCACCATTTGCGAGGATGTGTGG
>JANPGI010000539.1:0-12070 GCA_031423875.1 Verrucomicrobiota bacterium
ATCGCAGGCGTACTCTTTGCGGGGATCATCGTCGGGCACTTCGGCTTTCACATTGAGAAGGAGATTCTCGAATTCGTCCGTGAGTTCGGCTTGATCCTGTTCGTCTTCACCATTGGCCTGCAACTGGGACCGGGCTTCTTCGCATCATTGCGTAAACAGGGTTTGAAACTTAACGCGCTCGCAGTCTGCGTCGTATTGCTTGGCGTTGCGACGACACTGCTCGTCGCAAACAAATTGCTGGGAATTGATCTGGGCGCCTCGCTCGGCCTGCTGTGTGGTGCGACAACGAATACACCATCGCTCGGTGCTGCGCAACAAACCCTCGCGACGATGAACAGCGCAGTTGCGGATAAGGCGGCGTTGCCCGCGCTCGCGTATGCAGTCGCTTATCCCGGCGGCGTATTCGGAATCATCCTTTCGCTGCTGACGCTGCGGTTTATTTTCCACATCAACCCAGAGCAGGAAGCCGAAGCTTATCGCGACGAACAGCGCAAAGGAATCGAGCCTGTGGAGCGAATGAACATCCTCGTGCAAAACACCAATCTTGAAGGCATGACCATCGGAAATATTCCGGGACGCGGAGAAATCAACGTGGTGGTTTCGCGGGTCAAGCGTTTGGGCGCGGCGGAAGTGAAAACCGCCACAGATCAGACAGTGTTGCATCAAGGCGACATTATTCTCGCAGTCGGCTCGCGGCGACATCTGGAGAAATTCCGCATCATCATCGGGCTTGAAAGCGATGTGAATCTTTCCAAGTCGCCCGGCCGCGTCGTGACGCGCAAGATTGTCGTCACACGTCGTGAAATTCTGGGTCGTTCGATTGATGGGCTTGGGCTTGATGAACGGTTTGGCGTAACGGTGACACGCGTGGCGCGAGCGGACATCGAGATGACGGCACTGCCGGAAATGCATCTGCAATTTGGTGATCTCGTACAGGTTGTCGGTGACGAAGAAGCTATCACCAAGGTCACGAAAGAACTTGGCAACTCAGTTCGTGCGTTGAACGAAACCAATTTCATCCCCATCTTTGTCGGCATCGCGCTCGGCGTCTTGTTGGGAACACTGCCGATTTATTTCTCAGGAATGCCCGTGCCTGTGCGGCTTGGTATTGCGGGTGGGCCGCTGCTGCTGGCGATTGTGTTGAGCCGCATCGGGCGTATCGGGCCGCTGGTTTGGTACATGCCAGCAAATGCGAACACGGCTTTCCGCGAGTTAGGCATCGTGTTGTTTCTGGCGTGCGTTGGTTTGAAGGCTGGCGAAAAATTCTTCAGCACAGTTTTCACGAACGAGGGATTGCATTGGTTGGCTGGTGGATTCGCAATCACGGTGCTACCGATCATGATTGTCGGAATCGTGGCTCGGGCATTCTTCAAAATGAATTTCACGGCCATCAGCGGCTTGCTTGCTGGCAGTATGACTGATCCACCCGCGCTTGCGTTTGCCAACGCGGTCTGCCGCTCGGATGCGCCATCGGTCGCTTATGCCACGGTGTATCCGTTGACCATGTTGCTGCGCATCGTGGTGGTGCAAATCCTCGTGCTGATGTTCTGCCGATAACGATCAGAGTCTTCGCGTTTCAGTGGTTGAGTCCCGAAGCATATTTTCTCACGAGCGCCGAAAGTTCCTTTCGTACGTCGCCCAGCTTTGGATCGTCTGCGAGATTTTTCAGTTCATTCGGATCAGCCAGCGTGTCGAACAACATCGCGCCGTTGCTTCCGTTCTCGCCGAACTCCGCGTAGCGCCAACGTTCGTCACGAACTGCCACGCCGTGATAGGTCTTGCCGTCCTCGCTCCAGACTGTGAACGCCGGATGATTCCATGCATCCAAGGGATTCTTCAACAGCGGCACAAGACTGCGACCTTCAATTTCCTTCGGCGGCGTCAACCCACACAATTCTGCAATCGTCGGATAAAAATCCACGGCCTGCACCACGCGCTCGCACGGTTGCCCGTTCGCCTTCGACTTTGGGACAACGACGAGAAACGGAGTGCGGTCGCCCTGCTCGAAGAGTGATCCCGCCTTTGACCACTTGCCTTTCTCGCCGAGCTGATAGCCGTGGTCGCCCCAGAACACGATGATGGTGTTGTTGCGCAAACCTTGCTTATCCAACTCCGCCAGCACGCGCCCCACATTCCAATCCATCCACGCAGTCGAAGCGAGATACGCGCGGATCATTTCTTTTGCTTCCTTCTCCAAAGCATCGCGACCGATAAACAAGTCAGCATTGCGTTGGCGGATGGCGGCCTTGGGGAAACCTCCCGGCACGGTCGGGCGCGGTGCGAAATCCACCGGCAACGGAATTTTTTCCACGTCCCACAAATCAAAGAAACGTTTCGGCGCACTCGGCGGGCTGTGGGGTTTCACGAAACCTACGGCGAGGAAGAACGGTTTGTCTTTGTTCTGACCCAGATAACGGATTGCGCGGTCAGCGGTCTTGTAATCGCCATGCGATTCGCCATCGCCTTCCAACACAATCCACCGATCTGAGCCGCGTGTTCGTGCTGAACGTGTGTCATTGGTCGCGGTCTGGCTGGAGGTGTTCGTTGCTTGTCGTCCAGCGCGACGTTCAGCAGGATCGCCTTCCAACAAATCGCGCCGCGCATCGCCGCCTTCTGTCCACGAAACTGCGTCATCAATGCCGCCATGGAAAATCTTCCCGGTTCGCAGCGACACATAACCATTCTGCTTGAACAACTGCGGTAGCGTGATCCAATCGGGATGCGCTTCGCGAAAATCCGCTCGGTTGCCCAACACGCCCGTCGTCCCCGGATGCCGCCCCGTGAGCATGGAGGAGCGGGAGGGATTGCAGAGCGGATACTGGCAATACGCGCGATCAAACCTCACGCCCTGCGCCGACAACTTGTCAATGTTCGGCGTCTTCGCAAGCTTGCTGCCATAGCAACCGAGTTCCGTGCGCAAGTCGTCGGAGATGATGAACAGCACGTTGAGTTTGTTCGTGTCGGCGGCGATCACTGGCAGCGTTGTGATACACAGACTGAGGATGAGGAGTCTCTTGAACGCTTGAGTCATGGCACGAGAATCAAGTTCGTGATTCAACGCGTCAACAACATCTTCACGCCCGCAACGATCAGGACGACCGAGAGCAACCGTCGCATCGTCACCGGCTCAAGCCGACGACTGCCCAACTCCGCACCGATGATTCCGCCCAGAAGCGCTGCCGGCGCCCACCAAACGATTTCATGCGGAACATTTCTTACGCTCGCCAGATGGCCGAGCAGTCCTGCGGCGGAGTTGACGAGAATGAACGCGACGGAAATCCCGGCGGTCTTCTTTACGTCAGCCCAGCCGAGAAACAGCAACAGCGGGCTGAGAAAAATCCCGCCGCCCACACCTGTCAAGCCAGACAACAACCCGATTACCGCACCAAAGACCAACGCGCGCGGCACGGCAACGGGCTTTAATCCTGACGCCGCCTGTGTTGCGGGTTTGACCACCAATCGCCACGCGGCGAACAACAGCACACAGCCGAGGAGGATTTTGTAGGTTGAGATCGGCAGCCTCGCCATGCCGCCGAGAAAAGCCATCGGCACGGACAACGCAGCGAGCGGCCAGAAGATTTTCCATTCGAAATGTCCCGCGCTGGCAAAACGGATCGTGCCCACGGTGGCCACCACCAGATTGAGCACCAGCGCGGTCGGCTTCATCACATCGGGCGCGAGACCGAACAGCGCCATCGCCGCGAGATAACCGGATGCCCCAGCGTGCCCGACCGAGGAGTAGAGCAGTGCGGCAACAAATATCAGCAGCGTGAGAGTGAGCGTTTCAGTCATGCTAAAGAAGCTCCAAGCACCAACATCCAAGCACCAGAGAAACTCCAACCTTCAACCCCTAACCCTCGGACGAGCGGTGCCATTCTTGATTGCGCTTCAACTCCGCCATCGCTGTTCCCCATTTTGAACTTGGGGCTTCTCTGGTGCTTGGAGCTTGGAATTTGAAGCTTCACCTCATGCGGGCGTCGGCGTGATGTGACGCACGAGCAGCGAAATGCTCGTCTGCACCTTTTCATCGAACAAGATGTCGAGCGAGTAAAGTCCAGGTTGATCAAACTTCAACTGCTGGATGTTAAGGATGTAATTGCGCGTGCCGAAGTGCATGTCGCCCGGCAGCGTGACTTCGATTGGGATTTCAATCGGCGGCATGATGGCGCGACCATCTGCGTCCACGAAGTTGAGTTTCAACTGGCGTTTGCCTTCGTCTTCGCTGGCGAACGTGACGCGCAACGCCACCGCGCATTGCGGATGAATCGCCGGAAGCTCGCGCGCGTAGATCGTGTCGAATGCGCCGAGCAGGTTCAGCTTGCCGTTGTCGTCGGTTGCCGCGTCACAGAGAACCGCCACTTGAATGTTCATGCAGGGCGAGGTTAAACCACGAATGAACACGAATGAACACGAAATTTTTTTGTCCTCCTGCTCGGGTCAGTGGGCAAACCGGACACACCCGTGTTCCTGCTCGACGAGACGCGCCAGAAACGACTACCTTTCGCCCACCTCAATGAGGTTTTTATGGATGAATTGCTGAAATTGTTACAGGCCAACGCGCTCGAATCGCACGCCAATCTCGCCAAACTTCTCAACCAACCGGTTGCCGAAGTTTCCAAGAATATCGCCTCCTACGAAAAAACGGGCGTCATCCGCGGCTACCAAGCTGTTCTCGACGAGGACAAACTCGATCTGGATCGCGTCACCGCCGTCATCGAAGTGAAGGTCACGCCGCAGCGTGAAGGTGGGTTCAACAATATCGCCACGCGCATCAGCAAGTTTCCCGAAGTCCGCTCCGCGTATCTCATGAGCGGCGGCTACGATCTTCTGTTGTTCGTCGAAGGCCGCAACCTCCGCGAAGTCGCCACATTCGTCAGCGAGCATCTCTCTCCGCTCGAAGGCGTATTGTCCACCTCCACCCATTTCATGCTCAAGACTTACAAGCGCCTCGGCGTTTTGATGCAGCAAGATTCCTCCAATGAACGCCTCTCCGTCTCTCCGTAACCGCATCAACACCGTCGTGCGCGACATCCCGCGCTCCGGCATCCGGGACTTCTTCGACATCGTCACCACGATGAAGGACGTCATCAGTCTCGGCATCGGCGAACCCGATTTCGACACGCCGTGGCATGTACGCGAGGCCACCGTCTTCGCGCTCGAACGCGGCCAGACTCATTATTCCAGCAACCTTGGCTACATCGAACTGCGCCGCGCGTTGTCCAAATACGTCGCCAAGAATTTCGGCGCGGAATACAACCCGGACAACGAAGTCCTCGTCACCGTCGGCGTCAGCGAAGCGCTCGATCTCGCATTACGTGCGTTGATCAATCCCGGCGACGAAGTCCTCTATCACGAGCCGTGCTATGTCTCGTATCGCGCGACGATTTTGTTCGCTGGAGGCAAACCTCTCGCTGTTGAAACGAAAGCAGAGAATGGTTTCCGCCTCACCCGCGCGATGCTCGAAGCGAAATGCACTCCCAAGACCAAGGTCTTGATGCTGAATTTCCCGAACAACCCCACCGGTGCAGTGATGAGTCGTGAAGATCTGGAAGACATCGCCAAGTTCGCGGTCGAGAAAGACCTCATCGTCATCACGGATGAAATTTACGCAGAGCTGACGTATGACGCACCGCACACGAGCATTGTCAGTTTGCCCGGTTTGCGTGACCGCACGATTTTCCTGCACGGCTTCTCGAAGGCTTGGGCCATGACCGGCTATCGGCTTGGTTACGCGTGTGGCCCGGCGGAACTCATTGATGCGATGATGAAGATTCATCAATACACGATGCTCTGCGCGTCATCGCTCGCACAGAAAGCCGCCATCGAAGCGCTCACGCGACCAGACATTGACGTCGGAGAAATGGTGGATGAATACCGTCGTCGTCGGAATTTTCTAGCAAGCTCGTTCAAAGAGATGGGGCTCGAATGTCATCGCCCGCTCGGCGCGTTCTACGCATTTCCAAGCGTCGCGAAGTTCAAGATACCTTCGAGAGAGTTCGCGCTGAAATTTCTGCACGAAGAAAGAGTCGCCATCGTTCCCGGCACTGCATTCGGCGATTGCGGCGAGGGCTTCGTCCGCTGCGCCTACGCCACGAACCTGGACAACATCAAAGAAGCGATGGTGCGGTTGAATCGGTTCATAGGGCGGTTGTAATCTGGCAGCGCTTACCCGGCCCAAGTCAGGTGCGGGCTTTCAAAGACGCCCTCTCTCGGTCGTTGCTACCGCAATTCGTCCGTAAGAATCCCGAGCCAGAACCTACTCGCGGGCGAATCGCGTGCCGTCAGGAAATTTGCTGGACGCGATGCAGGAGCGACCACAGTTTAGCGGGTCATTTACCACAACCATCGGGATCATGAAGTCGTTTTTGCTTTCTCTTTTGCTCTTGGCGGGATGGGCCGCCAACGCCCAGCCAATGTTTGAACCATCTGGCCCGTCCAGTCGCCGGACGCCGATCACCATTTCCGAGATCATGTTCAAACCGGCGGATCGTCCCGATGGTCGGAACACGGAGTTCATCGAACTCTACAATTCCAATCCGTGGCCCGAGGACGTGAGTGGGTATCGGTTGAGCGGCCAGGTGGATTATGTTCTTCCCGCCGCCACGACGATTCCGAGTCAGGGCTTTCTGGTGGTGGCGGCGAACCCCGCGGATTTGCAGTTCGTCTATGGTCTCGCGACGGTGTTCGGCCCTTACACGAACAGTCTCAAGACCAGCGGCACGGTGAAATTACACGACGAACAAGATTCGCTCCTGCTCAAAGTAAATTACGACAACATCGCTCCGTGGCCTATGGGCGCGGATGGCTCGGGACATTCCATCGTGTTGGCGCGGGCTTCCTATGGCGAAGGCGATCCTCGCGCGTGGGAACGCAGCGAGCTGGTCGGAGGCTCGCCCGGCGCGGCGGAAGTTTTGCAGACGAATGCGCTGCGCAACGTCGTCATCAACGAAGTGCTGGCCCACACCGATCCACCCTTGGTGGATTCCATCGAACTCTACAATCACAGCAACATCGGCGTGTTCATCGGCGGTTGCAAATTGAGCGATGATCCAGCCACGAACAAATACACGATTCCCGGCATCACAATTCCGGCGCGTGGTTTCGTTTCGTTCACTGAAACCCAACTCGGCTTCGGCCTCGATGCGGTGGGCGAAACGATTTATTTCAAGAACCCCGCCGGCACACAGTTACTCGATGCCTTGCATTTCGAGGCGCAGGAGAATGGAGTTTCACTGGGGCGCTATCCCAACGGCGCGAACGACTGGTATCGGTTGAGTACGCGCACGCTCGGCGCGAGCAACTCTGCGCCACTCATCAGCACCGTCGGCTTCAATGAAATCATGTATCACCCGCTGGCTGGCGGCGACGACCAGCAATACGTGGAACTCTACAATCGCGGCACCACCAACGTGACTCTCGGCGGCTGGAAGCTCGGTGGCGGGATCAGTTTCACGTTCCCTACGAATTGTGTGCTGGCCACGAATAGTTACCTCGTGGTCGGTCGCAATGTTTCCAGCTTGCTGACGAACTATCCGCAACTCAACGCCACCAACACCTACGGCAACTTCAGCGGCAAACTCTCCGGCAGCGGCGAACGGCTCACGTTGACGATGCCTGACACGATCGTCAGCACGAACGGTAGCGGCGCGGTGACCACGAATCTCATCGCGATCACTGTGGACGAAGTCAGTTACGAAACAGGTGGACGTTGGGGGCGCTGGAGCGACGGCGGCGGCAGTAGTCTGGAATTGATTGATGCTCGCAGCAACAAACGGCTCGCGTCCAATTGGGCTGATAGCGATGAAACGGCAAAAGCTCCATGGACCACGGTTCAAACCATCGGCGTGCCCGACAACGGTTCGGGCAGCTATTCTCCATTGCAGCTTGGGTTGTTGGATGCGGGCGAATGTCTAGTGGATGACATCGAGGTGATCAATTCCAGCAGCGTGAATTGTGTCGGTAACGGCGGCTTCGAGAATGGCACGAACTCGCTCGCCTTCATCGGCAGTCATGCCCGATCCAGCCTGGAAACCAATTCAGGCTTCGGCGGCAGCGTCGCCCTGCGCGTGCGCACGGCGGATAACATCGCAACGGGGCCAAACAATGTGACCATCGCGCTGACCAACACCACGTTCGCATCAGGACAGAACGCGACGTTGCGATTCAAAGCCCGTTGGCAACGCGGTTGCCCGGAGCCACTGCTGCGTTTCTGGGGCAATTATCTCGAAGCCACCGCCCGCCTCACCGTGCCCGCCAATCTCGGTTCGCCCGGTCTGCCGAACAGCCAGGCCAAAACGAATACCGGTCCAGCCATTCATCAGGTTCGCCATGACCCGGCAGTTCCTGCGGCCAATCAACCAGTCGTCGTGACGACGCGTGTTGCCGATCCGGACGGGCTGGCGTCTCTCACGCTGCAATATCGTTTTGATCCGTTGACCACCACCACGAATGTGGCGATGAACGACGCGGGAACCGGCGGCGACGCCATCGCGGGCGACGGCATTTACAGCGCGACGTTGCCCGGTCGCCCGACGAGCGCGATCGCCTTTGTGCTGCTCGCCACCGACAGCCTCGGCGCGACGAACCGCTTCCCTGAACTGATCGCAGACAATGCGCCCGTGCGGGAGTGCGTCGTGTTCTTTGGCGAGCCGAACCCCACGAACCTTTTCGGGACGTACCATCTCTGGTTGACGCAAACCAACGTGAACCGATGGAAAGCACTGCCCGCGATGAGCAATGAAGACATTGACGGCACGTTGGTGTACAACAATCACGTCATCTACAACATGGGCGGACGTTACTCCGGAAGTCCGTTTCACCAAGCTTATGATGGCCCGGCGGGCAATAAGGCTTGTCATTATGTCTGGTCCATGCCCAAGGACGATCGCCTGCTCGGATACTCGTCTTTCAACAAGATCCACTGGCCCGGCAACGACATTCAGAACGACACCATCACCAGCGTGCTCAACGATCCGACTCTACAACGCGAACAGGCGGCGAATATGTTTTTGCGCGATGTGGAAGTACCGTGGATGAATCGCCGTCTCGTCGCGGTGTATGTCAACGGCACACGCCGGGGCAAACTCATGGAGGATGCCTGTCGGCCCACGGCAGGAGGTGCTCAAGACCAGTATTTCTCCGACGACTCCGATGGCCAGTTCTACAAACTTCAGCGGTGGTATGACGGATCAAGCACCAGCCTCATCTCGGAATGTCGGCTGCAACATTACTTCACCACAGGCCTCGCGAAGAAGACAGCGCGTTACCGCCCCGTCTGGGCACTGAAAGATTCGCCCGGCTCCTTGAGCGATTTCACCAACGTCTATGCCTTGATCACGGCGACTGCTGCGTTCAGTCAGCCCAACTACGTGGACTTTGTGGAAAACGTCGTGGATGTGGAAAACTGGATGCGCGTCTCCGCCGCCAACCACGCCGCCGGAAACTGGGACTGTTTCGGCGTCAGCTCTGGCCAGAATGCAGATGCGTGGGTCAGCGCGCACCACCGCTGGACGCTGTTCACGATTGATTTCGGCATCTGTCTCGACAACAACCTTGCGACCGCTGGTTTGACTGGCTTTGGTGATGCAACCTGGTCTCAGATGTACTCCAAGCCAAAATTCCAGCGCATGTATTATCGCGCGTTGAATGAGCTTGCCAACGGCGTCATGCAATCGAGCGTCATCAATCCCATCCTCGATGCGAAATACGCCGCCATCACCGCCGCCGGAATTTCCGCCACCGCTCCGACTGCCACGAAAAATTGGATAGCCACCCGGCGCAACAGTATCATCTCCTTGCTAGCCAGCGCCAACGCCGCCACCTTCGCGCTCGGCACAAACACGTTTTTCACCACGACCAACAGCGTGACGCTCACAGGCACGGCCCCGATAGCCATCAGCTCCATCAGCATCAACGGCGTGACCTACACGCCCAACTGGACTTCGCTCACCGCTTGGAGTCTCACCGTGCCCGCCAACGCAGGCATCAGCAACTGGACTGTGGAAGCGCACGACCGCAACGGCAATCTCGTCGGCGGCAGCTATGTGGTGTCAGTTGAAAACACCGGCGCGCCCGCTTCACCCCTCAGCAATGTGGTCTTCAACGAAATCATGTTCAACCCGGCCACACCTGATGCAGAGTTCATCGAGCTGTTCAACCGCTCGACGAACACGAGCTTCGATCTCTCCGGTTGGATGGTGAACGGCCTCGATTACACCTTTCCACCTGGGTCGGTGTTGCCATCGCAGAAGTATCTGGTGCTCGCCAAAAGCAGCGTCGTCTTTGCCGCCACCTACAATGCGCTCGTGCCGGTGTTCGGCACGTTCACCGGAAGTTTGCAGCCAGACGGCGAGACGCTTTCACTGATTCAACCCTCTCATTCGATTTCTGCGACATCTTTTCCGCCCGTCATCACCGATGTGCGGTCTGTTCCCGGCGGCATCGCGCTGTCCGGCAGCGGCGGAGCAAGTGGCGCAACGTATCATCTGCTCGCAAGCGCGACGCTGACAAGCCCCTCAACCAACTGGGCCGCTGTGACCACGAATAGCTTTGCTGTGGACGGAAGTTTCATCGTGACAAACCTAGCCTCTGCGACGGCGCGATATTTCCGGCTGAGAGTTCCTGATGCGACCGTGACAGTGCCCGACGTTGTTGTTGACCGGGTACACTACGAACCCAACGCGCCCTGGCCCACCGCACCAGCACTGACCCCGGGCATCTCGTTACAATTGGTGGACTCCGCGCAAGACAACAGTCGCGCTGCCAACTGGAGTTTCAGCACCGTCACGCGCAACACGCCCGGTGTGACCAATTCCGCCGGCACCACGCTGCCTGAATTCCCGACGCTGTGGTTGAACGAAGTGCAGGCGGAAAATCTCACGGGGCCGCTGGACAACTTCGGCCAGCGCGAACCATGGCTCGAACTCTACAACTCCGGCACGAACGCGATCAGCCTGACCGGCTATTATCTCGGCACAAATTATTCCAGCGCCACCAACTGGGCGTTCCCCGCCGGGGCCAGCATCGCGCCCGGACAGTTTCTCGTCGTCTGGCTCGATGGCCAACCGGCGCAGAACTCCGGGGCAATTCTTCACACCAGCTTCCGCCTGAATCCCGCTGGCGGCGCAGTGGCCCTAGCTCGCCTCGTGTCAGGCAGCCCGCAGATCGTGGATTACCTGAATTACCAGCCATTGCCCGCGAATTATTCCTACGGCGACTTCCCGGATGGCCAACCGTTCTATCGCGAATCCATGTTTCATCCGACGCCCGCCGGAACAAACAACGCCATCGCCGCGCCCATCACCGTCCGCATCAACGAGTGGATGGCAGAGAACACCAGCTTCCTATTCAATGCAGCCACCGCCAAATACGACGACTGGTTTGAGCTGTTTAATCCCTCGGTCACGCCCGCCGACCTGACTGGTTATTACCTGACCGACAATCTCGGCAATCCCTTCCAATACCAAATCCCCGCTGGCTACATTGTTCCCACCAACGGTTTCTTGTTCGTCTGGGCTGATGACAAAACCTCCGCCAACAACACGAACAGTCCGATCCTTCATGTCCCCTTCAAGCTGTCGAAAGACGGCGAAGCCATCGGACTATTCGCGCCGGACGGGACGCTCATCGACGCAGTCATTTTCAGCAGCCAATCGGCTAACATCAGCGAAGGTCGTTATCCCGATGCTGGCAGCGTGCGCCTGTTCCTGCCCACGCCCAGCCCGACTGCGCCAAATATTTTGCCGACGGCCACTCAAGCCCCAACGATTGCAATGTTCACAAGTCCGGCTGCCGGGACATTTCAATTGGAGTTCCCGACTGAATCGGGTCATACCTACCGCGTAGAATACAAACTCAATCTGACCGACCCGATCTGGTTGCCGCTTGGCGCAGATCACTTCGCTACCACAACCACGCTGCTTGTGACCGACAATTCTAGCGAGTGGCAGAGATATTATCGCGTGCGTTTGTTGCAGTGACGTCATCCGACTGGGTGTGACTGAAAATAGCATCCTTGCCTGCCGCAGAGCCGGGCTTCCAGCCCCGCAGAAAGGCATGGAATGACGTGATC
>JANPGI010000540.1:0-1811 GCA_031423875.1 Verrucomicrobiota bacterium
AAGCTGACGATCCGAGACGTAATCAAACGCGAAGCCGCGCTGCCAGAGTTGCTCTGCGGTGTGGCCTATGGGTTGGGACTCGAACCAGCCTCGCGCGTGAACTGTCATGTGCGGCAAGAGCGGTTCTGCGGCGGCCTTCTGCCAGAAGTCGTTGATCGGCCAGTAAAGCAGGATGTCGTTGTCGGACTTGCCGGATTGAAGAATAGACTGACAGCGCGCGACGTAATCATTGAGCGCACGAGCATCTCGCCAGACGGCGTTGCGAGGGTTCATCTCATAGCTCGCGTAGAAAACCCAACCAGGCCAGCCCGCCTCGTCCGGCGAGTAGCAGGTGCCGTGATAGAAAACGTGGTTCACGCCAGAGACGAACAGATCATCCAGCAGATACTTCATGTCCGAGAGCGTCTCGGTAAAATGTTCCTTGAGCCAAGTTCCCGTCTCGCAGCCGACGAATTTCCGCCCCGCCACATGCGCGGCGGACGACGCAAACTTGCTGATGAGTTTGTTGCGATCCAAACGGAACATCTCCGTCTCTGGCACGTCGGCGAGCGCGTAAAGATCGAGCAGGTTGCCGGGCGATCCGTGCGCCTCGTTGCGTGTGATG
The DNA here is from genome assembly GCA_031423875.1 of Verrucomicrobiota bacterium. Lineage (GTDB taxonomy): Bacteria > Verrucomicrobiota > Verrucomicrobiia > Limisphaerales > JADLHS01 > JADLHS01. The sequence continues at coordinate 605 of JANPGI010000540.1, forward strand.
AAGCCGCGTTGGTGCGACCACTTCACCCATTGAGACAAGCTATCTTCCACCATCACATCGGAAACCGTGTGGCGATAATCGGCCAGAACCCTCGAAGTGCGTTCGCCTGTTTTGCTGAACATGGCGGGCAGTTCCGTCTGCAACTTATAGCCGCGACGCTTCTCGAACTGCGCGAAGAAATCGGGCGACCACTCGGTTTTGTATTCGTAGGAATCGTGATACTGGGCGCGGGGTTTCGCGCCGCGATACTTGGCGAACGCCTCAGTGAAGCTGCGCAGGAACACGGGCATGGCGTTCGAGTAAATCAGATTGAGCATCGGGCCTTCGCCGCCGAGAGCGGGGCGCTTTACTTTCTGAGGGTTCAACCTTTGTGAAATAGCGTAAACCTTCGCGCCGCCCTCGGGAGCAGTCCAGTTCACTGAACCGTCGGAGAGGATGAGAGGGAGAAGGTCGGTTGAGGATGGATGGCCGGAAATGGTTTGAGCCGACTCACGTCGGCTGCTACTGGAATTAGGAAACGCAACGAGTGCCTGGGTTTTCTTGGGATCAAACTCCTCAGTGAGCTTCGCGCCCGCAGCGACATCAAACGTTTTTACGACAACACTTGCGTTGCCTTCCTGTTCGCCGACGTAAGGGCCGCCGCCGAAACACCAACCTGAACCGGTGGTCATGTCCACGCCCATATCAAGCCGCCTTGCCGCGCGAACAGTGTGATCCAGCATCTCCATCCAACGCGGCGAGAGATAACTGATGTAATTCGTCTCCCAACCTTTCGCGCCGTAGATGGGGATGATGTGGACGCCACCATAACCCGCGTCGTGATAACGGGTCAGTTCGCGGGTGAGGTTTGTCCTGTCCACCGCGCTACCCATCCACCACCAGTAAGCCCACGGACGTTGTTCGCGGGTGATGACGGGCCAAGGCTTTCCAAAAGATTCCGCAGGCAGCAGAGATTCAGAAGCCGAAAGCAACGTTACTGCTAAAAGTGCTTTGAGGCACATCATAGAATAACGATGGGATTGCCGTGCTAGACGAATGAAACTTGGAATACGATGATTCAACGCGCACTCTGTTCAAGCATGGTCAAAATGTTGGTCAGCGTGACGTTGTCGTAATCAACTAAGGTTGCGGCCAAAGCAATCGCTTTGGGGCTTTTGGCAAACGAAACACTGCCGTCATTGAACGCCAACTGCCAGCCTTGGTCACG
>JANPGI010000541.1:0-1815 GCA_031423875.1 Verrucomicrobiota bacterium
AAGTCCGGCGTGTCCATCGGTATTGACGACATGATCGTCCCGAAAGAACGCGACGAGGAAATCAAAGGCGCTCACAACCTGATCAACGATCTTGTTGTAACGCTCGCCGGAGGTGATGACACCCTTGCGATATTGTTTCTCAACTTCCTTGATCAGGTTGTGAGCGCCTTTGATTTCCTCGTCGCGTTCTTTCGGAACGATCATGTCATCAATACCGATGGACACGCCGGACTTGGTCGCCTCGCGGAAACCAATTTCCTTCAGCAAGTCGAGCATGATCACGGTTTTTTCGTGACCGGCAAACTTGTAGCATTTCCAGATGAGGTCACCGAGGTCGGATTTCTTTACCGGCTTGTTGTGGAAGCCGAGTTCCGACGGCCAGATTTCGCTGAACAACACGCGACCGACGGTCGTTTCAATGACCTTCTTGTCGGCATTGCCAAAAGCGGTTTTCTTGCCGAGGTCGGGATTCGCGAGACGGATGCGATCGTGCGTTTTAACGGCATCGTCGCTGTGAGCGTAAATGACTTCTTCCTTCGAGCCGAACAACGGCAGCGTATTGACGTTGGCCGGCATCGCTTTGCGCGGTTCCGCCGTGACGTAATAGCAACCGAGCGTAATGTCCTGCGTCGGAGTGATGATCGGCTTGCCGGATGAAGGCGAGAAGATGTTATTCGTCGCCATCATCAACATGCGCGCTTCCATCTGCGCTTCGACTGACAACGGAACGTGAACGGCCATCTGGTCACCGTCGAAGTCGGCGTTGTAAGCTGTGCAGACCAGCGGATGAATGCGAATCGCTTCGCCTTCAATCAACATCGGCTCGAATGCCTGCACGGACAAACGGTGCAACGTCGGCGCGCGGTTCAGGAGAACCGGGTGGCCCTTCGTCACTTCTTCCAAAACGTCCCACACTTCGCGCGTCTGGCGTTCGATCATCTTCTTCGCACTGCGGACAGTGTGAACGTAACCGAGTTCCTTCAAGCGACGGATGATGAACGGCTCGAACAACACGAGTGCCATCTTCTTCGGCAGACCGCAGTGGTTAAGCTTGAGTTCTGGTCCGATCACGATGACGGAACGACCGGAGTAATCCACGCGCTTACCGAGCAAGTTCTGACGGAAGCGACCGCTCTTACCCTTGAGCATGTCGCTCAAAGATTTCAACGCGCGATTGCCCGCACCGGTGACGGCGCGACCATGGCGACCGTTGTCGAACAACGCATCCACAGCTTCCTGCAACATGCGCTTTTCATTGCGGATGATGACTTCTGGCGTCTTGAGCGCGAGAAGGTTTTTCAGACGGTTATTCCGGTTGATGACACGACGATAAAGATCGTTCAAGTCAGACGTCGCGAAACGTCCACCTTCGAGCGGCACCAGCGGACGCAAGTCCGGCGGGATCACAGGCAGCACCGTCAGAATCATCCACTCGGGACGGCTCTTCGATGAATGCAACCCTTGAAGCAGCTTGATGCGCTTGGCGATCTTCTTGCGGATCTGCTTGCTCTTGGTTTCCGTCATGCCGATCTGCAACTCGTCCACCTGTTTCATCAGGTCAACTTTGGAGAGCGCTTCACGCACAGCTTCCGCGCCCATCTTGGCGACGAACGCTTCTGCGCCGTAAGTTTCCTTGGCTTCGCGGAACTCATGTTCGCTCAACAACTGATTCACCTTGAGCGGCGTGTTACCCGGATCAATCACGAGATAATCCTCGTAATAAATCACGCGTTCCAAATGGCGCGCGGTCATGTCGAGACCGAGACCAATGCGCGACGGCATGCACTTGAAGAACCAGATGTGACACGTCGGCAC
>JANPGI010000542.1:0-1842 GCA_031423875.1 Verrucomicrobiota bacterium
CCGCAACTGGCGAACGCGTCCTGGAGATCGTTCTCTGTGGTTTTGAAGGAGAGGTTTCCAACAAACAACTTCGTGCTCATGTGATGTACTGTCCTAGACCAACTTTGCTGACTCCACACTGTTCCCGACCACCGGGTTTCAAATCATCACTGAATCGAGTTCACTTGAAGATTTACCATGTCGTGGAAGCGACAAGCCATCTATCAGACGGGGTGAAAATGACAAACCGGTCAATACTTTCAAGTGCTAACTTTTGGAAAATATGTGACGGAGCGGGCGGGTTCTGGCCACTTCCAGACGGATCAATCCTCGTCCGATTGCTCGCCAAAGTTCCGTCCGTTGCCGCGATATTCCTTCAGATAACGCAAGGCCACGCGCAGGTCTTTGGGGATGGGTGACGTGATGGTGATCGTCTCGCCGGTGACGGGGTGTGGGAGTGAAAGCTGTTCGGAGTGAAGTGCCACACGAGCCATGAGCGCACGCTCCTCACGTCCACGCTTGAGATAGAATCCCTTTTTCAGGCGTGAGAGCCATAGGGGTTTTCCGCCATAAAGCGTGTCGCCGATGATGGGAAACCCAGCGTGCTTGAGATGGATGCGGATCTGGTGGTTGCGATTCGTGCGCGGATGACAATTCAACGCGGTATATCCGGAAAACTTTTCCACCACGCTGAATTCCGTCTTGGACTTCATGCCGTCACGGTTATCTATCCGCATCAAACCAAGCTCGACGACGTTGCTGGCGATCTTGGCATCCATGACGAACTGATCCGAACTGGGCAGTCCAGAGACGAGCGCGAAGTATTTCTGCTGCGGTTTGTCTATGCTGAAAAGATTCGCGAGCTGGATGAGCGCGGGTTTGTTCTTGGCGAGCAACAGCACTCCGCTCGTGTCCGCGTCCAGACGATGAGCGTTGCTGAGATAAGTCAGCCCGCGAGTTGTGGCCCACGGTTTCTTCGCAGCAATGCCCTCGTGCAGCAACTGCATCAGATTCGGGCGATCTGGATTATACCGGTCGGGCGAGGTCAGTAGGCCGGAGGGTTTGTCGAGCGCGAGAACGTGGTCGTCCTCGAAGAGAACTGGGATTTCCCAGAACTCCTTGGTGGCAGGCGCGGAAAGTTTGATGGCGTTCATCGGTTTGTGTGGGCGCAGGTCGTTGGCGGAAACATGGACGGTGACCGGCTCGGCAATTGCCGATGAAAATTGCTGCGCCCGGGTAGCGGGCGCGCTCAGTTCGGGCTATTGCTTGGCGGCACCCGCTGTTGAGGCTTTCTGCATCTGCGCCTGCTTTTCCTGGAAATAGGGGACGGTGGCGAATGCCTTTTGGGCTTCGCGCTTGAACCATTCATTGAACACTTCGCTGCGGCGTACTTGATGAACGCTGCGGGTGAAGGCGGGAAGATTCGCGGCCATCTCAGTTTCATCCACGGGCAGTTTCGCCTGCACCAATGCCATGAACGCGCCGTCTGAACTCGGCATCATGGGCGTCACTTGACCGGGTGCCGTGGCGAACACCACGCGCTTGAACTGATCCACGTTGGCGCGCTCGGCGAGTTCGGAGATGCGGTTGGTGCTGCTCAGGGAGAACGGCGCGAGCGGAATCAACTTCACACCCGCTTTATCGCAGGCATCGGCAAAACTTTTTCCACCCGCCATCGCGTTGGAGAGGTTACCCTCGAAATCAATGGCCGCTTTGCGCGCAAGCATGGCGGATTCGATGAATTGAAAATCCTGCGTCACGCGGTCGCGGATGCTGTCGAGCGACGGAATCTCGCTCGGCAACTGGCTGTGATAGGAGATCACGTAGAACGCATCGCTGCCGGGGACGGGATCACAGAACGGC
>JANPGI010000543.1:0-15502 GCA_031423875.1 Verrucomicrobiota bacterium
TGGACGGCGTGCCGCTGCTGCCGTTGAGCCAGATCAACGAGCGTTTCACCGAACTCGATCCGAACCAGCAATACTATCTGCACTGCAAGGCGGGAGTGCGTTCATTAAAGGCGCTGAACTTCCTGCGGCAACAAGGCTCCAAGTATCTCAAGAGCGTCAAAGGCGGCATCACCGCCTGGAGCGAGGAGATTGCTTCCAAAGTGCCGAGGTATTGAGGGTGAAGACTACGCTGCACCGCATTGGCGGCGTAGCCAACTTTCAAATGTTTCGTGTGGCTTTATGATTCCTTTACCACCGCAAGGCGTGTCATTGCTCATCCACTCCAGCTTGAAAATTTCATCCGAACCAATGTCCAAATACGTCGGTGATTGAGCGTATGCGATGCTCCGTCGCGGATGCACCCATCGAAAGGTGTGAAAACCCTCCCTCCCTTCTTTCGGTCGCAATCGCAGACGGATTTCTTTGGCGTGGCCTGGAAGGCGGATTCCGTTTTCGCTATGCGCTGGCCTGCAAGCTCGAACATCAAATAGCCAGATCATCTTGCCGTAAAAAGCTTCACGCTCCGCGATTTCGTCCACGGCAAGCGGTGAGTGTTGAAGTTCGATAACAATGCCACCCTTCGTAAGAATGTCAGCACGATGCCGCGCCCCGTTTCTTTCAATCATCACTTCTGAATACTCTGGAGGCACAAGCCTTTTCCAATAGCGGTGCCATTCGGTTTCAGGTTCTCGCCATGAGTCGCAGTCCTCTCCTCGGTGTGCCCAATGATGTGTCACTACCCTGCCGCACTTGGGGATTAGCTTCTCCTTGCACATTGGACACCACCCCTCCGTCTTAGGGGTGGCTGAGATCTTCTGTCTATCCTGATCAACGGCAAAGAGCATGTTAATGAATTATCTGATTCAAAGGGGCTTCGCAAGCGCACGACATCATTCACTTAATTGGAGAAGTTTGTGCTCACGACCTCCCTCACCCTTGCCCTCTCCCCAAGGAGAGGGAATCGTCTTTGGCCGCTTCCGGTTTGTTCGACGCTGCTCCTGCCATCGCCGCTGCACGACATTGTAAGAAACCGGCGCACGATTCTCCTTCTCCTCGGGGAGAAGGCCGGGATGAGGGCGAGCGTCAACACCTGTGTCCATCTGCTCCCGAAACGGCGGGCTTGAGCGAACTTCATTCAGTTGCTACAAACGGCGCATGGGCCTGACCATTCATTGGACGCTTTCCACGCAGCGGGAACTTTCCGACGCCGTGGTGAAGGAACTGGCCGCGCGCACGAAGGCGTTTGCCCAGAAAATTGGTTGCGAGAAAGTGCTCGGACCAAAACGTGGCGGGCCGGATGAAATCAAACTTCGCAAGCTTCCCAATGGCGACACGACGGGCGATTTCATTCCGGCGGAATCGGGCTGGAGCGTGATGGTGTTGCCTGGCACGGGATCAGAACCGGCGGAGTTTGGATTGTGCCGGTATCCGGGCAGCCCGCACTGGAAGCTGACCGGTGCGTGCAAAACCCAGTATGCGGCGCAGCACGGCTGGGAACATTTTCTGATGTGCCATCGGCGCGTCATCAGCCTGTTGGATTTATGGCGCGACTTTGGCGTGAATGTAAAAGTGACCGACGAAGGCGAGTTCTGGGAAACACGCTCGGTGGAACGCCTGCGCGACCGGCTCGGCACTTACGACCGGCTCGTGGCCGGGATGGCCGGCGCGCTCAAAGATTCGCTCGGCAAAGGTCCGAAAGGTGTGCAGGCGGAGATTTTCAACGACGCGCGCTTCGAGCGATTGGAAGCGGAAGGCCGCGCCGAATTCGCAGCCAAGATTGAGGAAGCGCGCAGAATCATTCAGACAAGCGGCGGTGAACAGAGCCACCCGGGAGTTGATTGATTACGATCCATTCTGCGGCATCCAACCCGGACTGAATTCAATGCAGGGCGACCCGCCTTCGTTTCGCTTCGTCGCGGGAAGCAGCGCAGAGAGAAGCCCGGCAGGGCTGGCATAGTTGCAGCCACACAAGCCAAAACCCCGCTAAGGACAAGATCGGCCAATAAAAACGCCACACCGATAACGAACATCGGTGCGGCGTAAGGGGAGTCGCGATTTTAACGCGGTCGCATCAGCGGCGGCGGCGAAGGGGAATCGCGAGGGCGCCGAACAAAAGCAACGCAGCAGTCGTAGGCTCAGGAACAGAGACGACGACGAGTTGGCCTCTGATTTCTCCGCCGCCGAAAGCTGCTGAATGGATGTTCCAATAGATTCGGTTGTCAAAAAGCAGTCCCTCCTGGACTGGTGTAAGAGGCACGCTACCAAAGAACGATCCGCTTCCGGGGCCAGCGGGGGTGAAGAACCCACCAAGTCCTATGATGACTGGCCCAGACGCGTTTGGCGCAGGAAATAATACTGCACCCGGAGCGTGAAGGTGCGCGGCGCTAAAAGGGGAAGACAGGTCGGTGAATCCGAAAACGGATCCATATCCCACATGGAACGAGAGCACTTTGGTCACTGAATCAAACTTGATGCCAGCTCCAAGTTCGTTTCCAGTGGCTGGGCTGGGAACGAAGGCAGATTCATTGGGCGCAGCAAGCCCGAAGGCGTGGTCGCCGGAATACCAAGTCGGCGGGGCGCCGAGATTGAGGGCGGTGCCGCCAGTGGGTGAGAGGTCAATGTCGAACACAACAGCGCGGCTGGAGACAGTGCCAGCGAGGAATACCATGCCAGCGGCCAGTAGAGTCAGAGCTTTTTTCATAGGAGTCGTTTGGTTGAGGTTTGAACTGATTATAAATCACCTGAGACACACAGCATTTCGTTAAGAATACGCTGACTCAGGATTATGAGAGCCGACTCTAGGCCGCTCTTGACGGAGGTCAATCCATTTCTGACAGCAGCGGGCGGACGGGCCTCGGCATCAAGGTCATGTTGCCGTTGCTGCCGGTGAGTCAGATCAATGAGCGCTTCACGGAATTTGATACAAGCCAGACCTACTACCTCCACTGCAAAGCCGGGGTGCATTGGTTGAAGGCGCTGACCGTTCTGTGGTGACAAGGTGTCATTACCTGAAGAGCCTCAAAGACGAGCGGCAACGATTATTTTTCAGGAACGGGAATCAAAATCTTTTTGCCGACAATCATCCGCTCCGCCTTCAGTCCGGGGTTGGCTCGGAGAATCATGTCTGAGGTGATCTTCACGCCAAGCTCCTTGCTATAGGCGGCGGCGATGGTGGATATGTAATCGCCGGATGCGATCACATGCTCAACACCCTTTCCGGGAAGCGGAGTCTGGTTGGTCGCAGGTTTTTCACGTTCCGTGTTTTTCGGAGCAGTGGTCTTCGCACCGGCAGCTTTAGCCAGCCGGTCAAACTCCTTTTCCAAAAACGCGCGATCCGATTTCCGCTTCTCCTCGATCTCCTGAACCTTCTTGGTGAGTTCGCGCAAGTCGTCGCTGCTTGCGAAGCCCGTCGAAGGCACGCTCTGTTGATGTTCACGTAACGATTGAATCTCTTTCACCAGCGCTTCGATCTGTTTTTTCTGTCCAGAGTTCGCCTCCTCAAGATTCTCGATCTTGCCGAGCAACTGCTTCACGCGCTCGTCGAGCAAACCAACGTCCTGCGCGCGAACCGGGAGAACCATCGTTGCCACCACAACCATCAAAATGAGAGAAATTCTTTTCATGCGCCGACGATAAGAAGCCCGTCCCAACCGCGCAAGCCCGCGTTGTCCGAAAAACTCCGGCTTCGTGTCATGTCCCAATTCAACTGTAGGGCACGACGTAAGGAGTGCTTCCCGAAACGCTTCCCGGAACGACTCGTCACCTCGTCGCCTACAAACTAGAATACGGCCCGGCCTTGCCTTGCTTCGACATTCGTCGCCACGCGGGTTACTCTGAGTCGTTTATGAATGACATCGCTGCTCCAACCGAATTAGCCCGCCACTCTGTTGCCACCACCGCGCGCTACGTCGGCGAGGTCGTTTTTATTTATGCGTTCGATGTCGCCTATGACACTGCGCGCAAACCCATCAACCAATTGCTCGGCCAACCCGTCGCGCACTTTGCCGTGGACGCGAGCCGCCGCAGTCCGCGCCAGTTGTTCTTTCATCGCCCGGAAATGGTGCGCCTCCCGCCGATGGAACGCATCGGTCCGCTCGGTCCAGTCTGCGTTCAGCGCGTCATCAAACTCCTGCCTATCGGCGCGATCAGCATCACCGTACGCGTGCCGTTCGCGGTGGATCACGTCGAAGACCTCGTCGTTTTTCACGATCTTCAATTCAGCAACGGTTCGCTCGCTGACGACGTGCATCGTCTCGCGCAGGAAGTGGTTGCCGAGTTGAAGGATCATTTGATCCGACCGCATCCACAGCTGCTGGAAGAGGAAGCCTACACGGTTTTTTGCATCGCTTCACCCGTGGTGAATCCCGATGGCCAGTCCGCCAATGCCGAACAATGGTTTCAAGCACATCGCCGCCAGGTTGCCGCCCTCCTCACGCAGGAAGCCGAAAGCGAGAGACTTTCAAAACAGGAAGCCGATGAATCCACCGCGCGCTATCTCAGCTACTACGACAACGACATCGTGGTGATTGATTGGGACGCCGCGCTGCTGATTGATGAACCGCGCGATTTCGACGAGACGCTCTACATCATGGAACTCGCAAACCTGCAGCTCGCAGAACTCGAAGCCTATGACCGCCTGCTCGACGACGCGCTGGAACGTTCCTATCGCGATCTGGGTGAACAACCGCTCCGCTCACGTAGCGACACCTTGCGCGAGTTGCGCGAGATACGGATAGACATGGCGCGATTCAACGATGAACTCTCGAACACGACGAAGTTTTTCGGCGACTGGCATCTCGCCCGCATCTACGAAAAGATTTCCTCGCGCTTCCACCTCGCCGAATGGCATCGGACGATCAACGGCAAACTCAAAACGCTGGATGATCTTTACCAACTGCTGAAGCACGACCAGAACAACCGTTGGATGGTCATTCTCGAAGCGACCATCGTGCTGCTGTTCATCATTGATCTGGTGATCCTCTTCATGGGATTGAAGGGCCACTGACACGCGCTGATCACTGTGGTCGCCGCCAGTCACGCCCCGACGATCACGTCCACCAAACGGCCATCCACGTAGAAACAGTTGCGCGAGCCGAGCAGTTGTTTGCGCCACTTCTCGATGCGGACTTCCGTCCTGACCATCTGACCCACCACGAATTGATACACTTCATGAGCTGGCTCATTGAGCAGGCGTATGGAGTTGCGAACGATTTGTTTGTCCACCTTGATCATGACCCGGCCAGCAAGCTGGTTGTAGTTGAACTCGATCTGGTGTTTTTCTATCTCCCCGACTTCAAATGTGAATTTCATACGATACGACTTTATATGACTTTCCTGACAACGCGGTTCAACGCATTCAGTATGCCACGAACGGGTTTTAATGCAGACACACGTTGAAGAAAATGTTTTCGCTTCAAACACTCGAAAACATTCAACGCTCTCCGGGCGACGACCCAAGTGTTTCCCCTGGGTTTCACGCAAATGAACACGAAATACGTCTCCACGCACTGTCACTCTTGCCCACTTATATGACGTGCTGCGGAGTGACAATTCTTCCGCTTCCTTCCCTGCCACCGTCACGCTACTCTGCCGCGCATGAATAATCACGGCAACGGCTTCATCAAGGAAGACCCTTGGCGCGTCCTGCGTATCATGGGCGAATTCGTCGAGTCCTTTGAGACACTCTCGCATCTGAATCCGGCGGTGACGGTGTTCGGCTCGGCGCGTACCAAGCCGCGCGATCCTTACTACAAAGCCGCCGTGGAACTCGGACGTAAACTCGCACATCAAAACATCCCCGTGGTGACCGGCGGCGGTCCAGGCATCATGGAGGCCGCAAACAAAGGCGCGGCGCTCGGCAATGGAAAATCCGTGGGGCTCAACATCGAACTGCCACATGAACAAGGAGGCAACCAGTTCGCAAACGTGCCGGTGAACTTCCACTACTTCTTCTCGCGCAAAGTCTGCTTCGTGAAATACAGCTTTGCATTCGTCTTTATGCCCGGCGGCTTCGGCACGCTTGATGAATTGTTCGAGGTGCTGACGCTGGTTCAGACCGAACGTATCCCCCCATTTCCGTTGATCCTCTTCGGCAAAAAACATTGGTCAGGCTTGTTGCGTTGGTTGCAGAGCGAGTTGCGGGACAACAGCAGATACATCGGCCCTGACGATCTGAAGCTGCTCACGATCACGGACGATGTGGATGAAGCTGTGGCCGTCATCACGGATTATCTTAAGCGCGTCGGCCCGCCGCAGACTGTGCCGATGGCTTTCTCCTGAAATCACAAGATGTCCGTCACGAGCCTTTACGCAGTCTTGCTGCGGAACGAAACGCGCCCTGCGGCGGATCAGATCCGTCGCGCGTTCAGTTCGTTCAGTCATCTCACGGATGTGGATGCTGTCCGCCTCGCCGCGAACGCCGAGGGCATTCTCATGCAGAAACTCACCTCTGACGAAGCGCGGGCATTTCATCGCGCGCTCAACGCCGAGGGTGTGGACGCGGTATTCGTCGCGGAAGACAATCTCCCTGCGCTCCCGAAAAAGATGGCGTCGCACCGCATCGAACTCACCGAGGCAGACCTAGTCGTGTTCGATCAGATCGGCAGGCCGGAGAAGTTTGCATGGCGCGAAATTTCCCTGCTCGCACTCGGCGCGATGACGCATTTCGGCATCGGCCATGTCACCAAAGTTGGAACCAAGCTGGGTTACAATCCTGCAACGGGAGTTTGGCCCAAGGAAACTGTCGAGCACTCGCACAAGCTGGCAAAGGATTCCCAACTCCTGCTTGAGATCGTGATCGGTCGCAGCGGAAAGCGTTTCCAGATCAACGCTGCCGAGTTTCCTTTCCGCTACGTCATTGATCGCCCGGAGCTTTCACTCGTGGACAAGATGGTCTGGCTGGCGGAGGAGATGATCCGCCGCGCACCGCAAGCGCTGTTGAATCGCGGCGCACGCGACGTGCGAGATGGTGTGAAGCTGGTGCGCGGTTATCCGACGCCGCAAGTCTTCAACGACGAGATGGTATGGCTGCTTTGGGATCAGGCGCAGAAAGCCCGGTGAAAACTGTCCCGGAGCGCGGGTCTGTGACCCGCAGCATTGCTACCAATACAGTACGGTTGAAAATTTAGATGCGTTCTCCATTGCTGCCTCTCTGCGGCTCACAGAGCCGCGTTCCGTCTAAAAACTTTTCATTTCCAAAACGGACATCGCACCCAACGCTGCGGTTCGACTTCGATCAACTCTGGCAACGCCTTCCCACATTCCTCGCGCGCTATCGGACAACGCGGCGCAAACCGGCAACCGGATGGAAAGTTCCCGATGCGCGGAACATTTCCGGGGATTGCGGTCAATCGAGTCGCGTCGCCACTGAGCTTGGGAACGCTTGCCATCAGCGCGCGCGTATAAGGATGCAGCGGTCGGCGCAGGAGTTCACGCGCCGGAGCAAGTTCTACGATCTGCCCGGCATACATCACCGCCACGCGATCCGCGATGTCGCCGACGATACCAAGATTGTGTGTGATGAGAAGGATCGCCATGCCGAGGCGTTCCTTGAGGTCGCGCAACAAGTCCAGAATCTGCGCCTGGATCGTCACGTCGAGCGCAGTCGTTGGTTCATCAGCGACGAGCAACTTGGGTTCGCTGGCCAGTGCCATCGCGATCATCACGCGTTGCTGCATCCCACCGGACATCTCGAACGGATAATTTTTCAGCCGCGCTTCCGGCGCAGGAATGCCGACGAGTTTCAACAGGCGGACGACTTCGGCATCGTTCGCTTTTTGCGGCTGATGCAGCTTGAGTGATTCTTTGATCTGCGCGCCCACTCGGAACACAGGATTCAACGCCGCACCCGGTTCTTGGAACACGTAACTCACCACGCCGCCACGGATGGAACGCAATTCATCAGGCGTCATCCTCAACACATCGCGCCCGTTCACGAGGATCTCGCCGTTGACGTAACTCGCAGGCGGAGTGGGGACGAGTCGCGCGATGGATTGCGCGGTGACGCTTTTGCCGCAACCGCTTTCGCCGACGAGACAAACGGTTTCGCCCGCATCAAGTGTGAGCGACACGCCATCCACGGCACGCGCGCTGCCCTCGGAATTCACGAAGTCGAGCTGGAGATTTTTGATTTCGAGCAAAGGCATGGTTCAATGGCGCAACGCTTCAACAAGCATCCGGTGACTGAGGGAAAACTTGACCGCAACGCGCGGTAAATCTACGCTTCCCGCCGGTTGGTGGCCATAGCTCAATGGTAGAGTCCCAGATTGTGATTCTGGTTGTTGCGGGTTCGAATCCCGTTGGTCACCCCAACTCTTTTTCCTCCGCTCACTTACTTCTCCGCGATGCAGTAGAGGTTTTGTTTTCCACGCAGGAACAATTCATTCCCAACGATCGCGATGGACGCATCCGTGCCTTCGCCGATCGAATTCGTGGCGACAATCTCCAACGTGTCGCTTTGTTTGAGGACAACGCACTTGCCTTCACGTCCGAGCACATAGACCCGATCCTTGGAAGCCACAGGTGATGCGTAAGCATTGAAGATTCCCGGTAATGCCGCCGCTTCGAAATGAGCCTTGCCGCTGCGGGTGTCGAAGCAGGACAACGCCGCGCTCCGATTCGCGAGGAAGTAAAGGCGGTTGCCTGCCAGCAACGGCGACGGTACGTAGGGCGCATTCTTGTCATGACTCCAGCGCACGGCGTCAGTGCCCGTCAGATCGCCAGTGCGCCCGAGAGTGATCGCCTGCACTGAAGCACCCCGAAAACCGCTGACGACATAAACCGTGTCCGCATCAGCGACTGCTGTGGGGATCACATTCCCGGTCTGACCTCCGCACATCCAGATTTGTTTGCCGGTCGCGATGTCATAGCTGCGAACTTTTGTGGTGGCGGTCACGATCGCCTGTTTCTGGCCTTTGAAATCCACGATCAAGGGTGTGACCCAGGAGCTTTCCTCCTCACGAGCCGTGCGCCAGAGTTCGCGTCCGGTGTTCTTGTCGAGCGCAGTGATGAAGTCATCGCCCTCGTGATCCCAGTTCACCACCACCACATCTCCGTGCAGCGCAGGCGAGGCGGCTTCACCAAATGTTCCGCGCGTCTTCATCTGGCCGAACTCTTTCGACCATTTCAAATTTCCGTCCATGTCGTAGCAATACAGTCCGCGCGATCCAAAAAACGCGAGCACCACCTTTCCATCCGTGATGGGTGATGCCGAGGCGAAGCCATGATCCTGATGATGACCTTCGTGTGGGATTTCCTCTTTCGCGATCTTTTGCCAGAGCGTTTTGCCTGTGTTGCGATCCAGGCACATCACGGTGAACTGAAATTTGTCTGTGGGTTTGTCTGACCGCCCACCGCCGCCGCCGCGACGACGGCGACCATCTCCCGGCGCATTCGTGTCGCCACTGTTGCTGTTCGTGTTCACAACGACGGGTGGAGGTTCAACCGGCTTCACCTCAGCCTGTTTCTCCGGGCCAACGGCGGCGAGAAGAAACAGTTTATCACCCCAGATCGCGGGTGTGGCAGAGCCGTGACCGGGAAGTTTGACCTTCCACTTCACGTTCTTGGTGTCGCTCCACTCGGTGGGGGGGCTGGATTCCGGCGCTGTACCGTTGGCGGACGGCCCGCGCCAAGCGGGCCAGTTGGCTGCAGCATTGCAGGATTGGGACGCGATCAATAAAGTTGCGCAAATGATGGGGGTCGTGATTTTCATAGGTTGAATATGGACGGCTAATTTGAGGCGATATTCACAAACGCTCGCTGACACAGCAAGCGTTGAGAAAGTGTAGTGTTTTCTTTTCTTTGATGCCGATACTTGCTATTTCCTGACTCAACAACGCGGCGTGGTTAAACTGACCGCAAACCCCAAACACAAGATTCACTATGAAAACTCATTCTTTCGACAAATTCATCTCCAGCGCTTTGCTGATGGGCTTTACGCTCCTGATCGCTGGTTGCGCCAGCTCCGGTTATCGCACCAGTGAAAGTACCGTCTCAACACTGCAATCCCTCGCAAACAAGATCGAAGAAGCTGGCAAGCAGATGGACGCCTCCGTGACGGAGTTGAACAGTCTCATCAACAATCCGCAGCCCGACCTGCGTCCGCAGTTTGATCGTTTCTCCGCCGCCGTCAGCAAGCTCGGTTCGCTCTCGAACCAGGTGCATAAGACCGACCTCAAACTCGCGAGTCGTGGCAAAGTTCATTTCGACAACTGGGACAAGGAACTCGCCGCAATCCAGAACGAAGCCATCCGCGCCAGCGGTCAGGGGCGCAAGTTGGAACTCCAAAGCCAGTTCGACTCTGTGCGGAACAGCGGCCTCAAAGTCGCCGCTGGTTTCGCGCCCGTGCAATCCGATCTGAACGACCTGCAACGCTACTTGAACTCCGATCTCAACACCCGTGGCCTGACCACCATCCGCGACAGCGCCAATCGCATCACACAACAAGCCACGCCCGTGCGCCAATCCATCGGCAACCTCGTGGCGGAATTGCGATCACTCGCTACGGCCATGTCACCGCAAACTACCGCTGCTCCCGCCGCCATAGTCAAATAGGCGGAGCATCGCGCGGGCAACGCGACAACATTACAACCTCGGCGCTCCCGGCTTCACCGGCGCGGCCCAGGCGTGAACGCCCACCGTCTTGACCTTGCGTTTATAGACTTTGTCCACGCAGGTTGCGAAGAGCGTGTCGAACTTCTCGCCACCGAAACACAGATTCGTGATGCGCTTGTTCGGCGTCGGAATGATGCAATTCACGCGACCCGCCTGATCGCACACTTGGATGCCGAGGCTGGTGGCGACGTAAAGTCGGCCATCGCGATCCACGCGCAGTCCGTCGGCGGAACTGTCATCCGCTGCGTCGGGACAATGCAGCCAATAGAAACGCTGCTTCGCGCCGAGCGTGCCGTCGGGTTGAATCTGGTAGCTGTAAACCCAGTGCGACCAGTAGTCCGCCACGTAGAGCAACGACTGATCCGGCGACAACATCACGCCGTTCGCGTAACGCAGGCCGCTGTCCACCTCCACCTTCTCGCCGCCGGGCCGGATGAGCCACACGCGACTCGGCGACCGATTGTTCGCGCCGGGATGCGTGACGTAAATGTTGCCGTTGTGCGCCACTACGATGTCGTTGCCCGCAATCCCCTCGGCGATGACCGTCGCTTTTCCTTCGGCATCGTAAGCGAGAATCTTTTGCTCGCTCGTCGCCACGGAATAAAGTTTTCCATCCGGCCCGAACGCCTGACCATTCGCGCGCTTCGTATCCGCGATGAACTCGCTCACCTTGCCATCGAGACTGATCTTGTAACTCTTGCTCGCGGGAATGTCCGTGAAGAATACCTCGCCCTTCGCATTGGCCACCGGCCCTTCCGTCAGCCGATAACCTTCCGCCACCAACTCCCATTCCGCGCCGGGAATCAGGATGTCCTTGAGCTGTGGCGAACCCGCGCCTTTGCCAACCGGCTTGGGCCAATCCTTCCACAACCATCGCATCGCCTCCGGGAAAACCTTTGTGCCGCCCTGTCCGTTGTGACCGTTCGTGCCCCACACATGCATCACCTCATAACCGGCGAACGTCAGCGCGCGCTCCATCGTTTGATTCGCCATCCACCAATCGCCGCCGTAGATGTTCAAGTCATTCGAACCGTCCTGCAAAAAAACGCGGATGGCGCGCGGCTCGGTCTTGCGGATGAGCGTGGGATAACCATCCCCGCCGCGCAGCCCGACATACGTGCCGATGGCGCTGAACACGCGGCTGAAAGCCTCGGGCCGCTCCCACGCCGCCGTGAACGCGCAAACCGCGCCGCTGCTCGAACCGCCGATGGCCCGATCCGTCGCGTTGGTGGAAAGCCGGATTGCGCGGCCATCGGAAGTCTTCCGCGCCTCCACGTCCGGCAACAATTCTTCGAGCAGGAAGCGCGCGTAATTGTCGCCTAACCCGTCGTATTCAAAACTCCGATTGAACCGGTCCAGCGCGCTGTTCGTGTCCGCCGCGCGCACGCGCCCGTGCATGACGAACACGCCGATGGTCACCGGCATCTCCTTCGCGTGAATGAGCTGGTCGAACACCTTGGGCGCCTGCCACTGGATGCCGTCCTGATTCACGTAAACGCAGGCGGGCTGGTCCGGCGAATATTGCGCTGGCACATAAATCCAGTAATCGCGGTATGTGCCCGGAAAAATCTTCGAGTCCGCAAAACTGAACTTGAGCACCTCGCCCTTGGGAATGTCCGGCTCCGCCACGGGTAGCGTTTGCGCAACGCCTCGAAATGAAAACAAAACCACAACCGCAAGGATGCCGACAAGAGAGCGGGAATTCATAGGATGCGGTGAGGTTAGTGACGTGGCTCAACCGCCGTCAAGCCGTGTGCATCGTGGACAACATCCTGATTTGGTAAGGACGGCGCGCAGTTGCGGCGCGCGACTGTGCCTGCAAGACAGTCGCAGCGGGTGGAATGAAGGGTGGGGCGAGGCTACTGACGAGCAGGCGTTTGACTCCGCAGGCGCGGAGGAGTAAAAGACTAGCGTGACGATTGAACTGCCAGACGTTCCCCCCGGCGAACGGTTGACGCCCGAAGAGATTCGGTTGGAACTGGCTTGCGCCTTGTATGCGCGCGGGCGCATCGGCAAAGTCACGGCCACGGAAATGGCGGGCGTGGATTTCTTCAGCTTTCAGCGCGCGTTGAGTGAACGCGGCGTGCCGCTCTACACCCAACAGATGCTGACGTCGGATATTCAGTCGCTCAACGAATCCTCTCCCAAGTGATCGTCGTTGCCGACACTTCTGTTCTCATCAATCTTTGCCGCGTCGGTCAGGGCGGCTTATTTCAACAGTTGTTTCAAGAGGTCGTCATCCCGCCGGAAGTCGCAGCGGAATTTGTGCGGCTGGCTGGAAACAATCCCCGCTTTACCAGTCTGAAATTGCCGAAGGGAATCCGCCAACAATCACCCACGAATCTTTCCAGTGTGGTGACCGCCGCGACAGGATTGGATTCAGGCGAAGCGGCGGCGCTATCGCTGGCGTTGGAAATCCACGCCGATGCAGTTTTGATAGATGAGCGGCGCGGCTATGAAGTCGCCCTTCAACTTGGGCTGAGAACGATTGGAATCCTCGGCATCCTGCTGCGCGCAAAGTCCGCTGGTTTTCTTCCCGCCGTGAAACCTGTTCTTGATGCGTTACAGCGAGACGCTGGTTTCTGGCTTTCCGAATCACTGCGAAAGCAGGTTCTTCAAGCGGCAGGCGAAAGTTTGTAGAACGATCTTCTGTGGCGAAAACACGAATGCCCCTCACTTGGCCTGCTGGAAAATCTGGTAGAGCAACAGATAGATCACCACGCCCGTCACGGACACATACATCCAGATCGGCCACGTCCAGCGGGCGATTTTTTTGTGCGCGTCGAAGCGTTCGCGGAGTGCGCGGCTCGTGGTGATGATGACCAGCGGCACGATGGCAAATGCGCCGAGCAGATGCGTAAATAGAATGGTGAGGTAGATCGGCCTGAACCACGCCGGATCGAGAAACTTCGTGTGCGCCTCGCCATAGACCTGTTTCATCTTGTAGTGATACGTGAGGTAGCAGGCGAGAAAGATGGTGGAGGTCACCAGTGCGGCGATCATGCAGTTGCGATGCGCGATCTTGTTGCCACGTTTGATGAAGATGAAGCCTGCCGTGAGCAGCACGGTGCAAAATCCGTTGAGGCAGGCGTTGATGGCGGGCAGGTCGGTGAAAGTCATCGTTCTCGTTCCAGTTGTTGGATGGCGGAAATGATCGCGGGTTGGATGTTCGTCCACTCGATGCCATCGCCACCGGTCTCGAAGCCTGCATGGATCGAACCTTCTTTGTCTATCATCCCACGCAGCCGCGACTGTTTATCCACCAGCACAAAAATCGTGCTGTGGATGAAGAGGTCGTCAGCACTCGTCCGAGATTCCGGTTTTGTTTCCATGGCCACGAGCTTGAGGCTATCGCCTGCAAGCGCAGCGATGGCGAGTTTTGTTCCGGTCAAAAACTGCCAGCGCGCCGAGTCAGCACCAAACTTGTCTGCGTATTTCTTTAACACCTCCGGCGAATCAAATCCCGGATCCGTCGTGAGCGAGACGAGTTTCGCCTGACTGTCCTTCGGCAACGCGTCTTGAATCATGTGCATCTGCCGCGTCATGCGCGCACACGGGCCGGGGCAGCGCGTGAAGATGATGTCTGCCAGCCAGACCTTGCCGCGCAGATCGTCCAGCGTGGTGACCACACCGTTCTGATTGGTGAGAGTGAAGGGCGCGATGTTGCCGATGACGGGCAGCGACGCGACTTCTGGTGTGCGCGGCTTCAACCGCTGCAACGCGACGCCTGCCGCGAGAATGAGAATGATGAGCGCAACGCCGATCCAGATGGTGCGGAAGGGGCGTTCGGTGGTTTGTTCCATAGCAGGAAAAAGTTTGCGCTGAACTCGCGGTCGGCGCAAAGCAAAAGGCATGTCAGCAAAACCAACTGCGCTCTTCCCTGCGCATCGTGATATTTGAAGCCGCCGAACTTCCGCTTCGACATTGGCTGGGATTCCTGCCAGCATCGTCTCATGCCGTTTAGTAAATTAGGTCTGTCTCCCAAACTTCTCGAAGGCGTGAAAGCGATGGGCTACGTGGATCCCACCCCCATCCAGCTCCGCGCCATCCCGCTTATCGTCGAAGGGCGCGACGTCATTGGCAGCGCGCAAACCGGTACGGGCAAAACCGCCGCGTTCGCTTTGCCCATCCTTTCCAAACTCGAATCCCACCAGCCGCAAACCCGCCTGCTCATCCTCGAACCCACGCGCGAACTCGCCGCGCAGGTCGAGACCGCCATACGGGATTTTGCGCGATTCACCGATCTGAAAGTCGCGGTCGTCTTCGGCGGTGTCGGTTACGGCAAGCAAAACGAAGCGCTCAAAACCGGCGTGGATGTCATCGTCGCCACACCCGGTCGTCTGCTCGATCACATCGAACAGGGCAATTGCAAATTGGATCACGTCCAGCATCTCGTGCTCGATGAAGCGGATCGCATGTTGGACATGGGTTTCCTGCCGGACGTACGCCGCATCCTAGATCGTTGCCCGCGCAAACGTCAGACCTCGCTCTTCTCCGCCACCATTCCGCCTGCCATTGAAACGCTCATCACTTGGGCGATGCATAATCCCGAAACCATCGAGATCGGCGCGCGGCGTTCGCCCGCAGAGACGGTCAAACACGTCATCTACCCTGTGGCTGATGTGCAGAAAACCGATCTGCTCGAAGCGTTGCTCAAGGAAGTCAAATACGAGTCCGTGATCATCTTCTGCCGCACCAAACACGGCGCGGATCGAGTGGCCGGCACGCTCAAGCGCGGCAATCACGCTGTAGCAGTTCTTCATTCCAACCGCTCCCAGAGCGAGCGCGAACAAGCGTTGCAGGGTTTCCGCGATGGCCGGTTTGAAGTGCTCGTCGCCACGGACATCGCCGC
>JANPGI010000544.1:0-3993 GCA_031423875.1 Verrucomicrobiota bacterium
CCGATGAATCGCTTCACGGAATAAACCGTTTGTTCCGGCTTCAACACACGCACGCGATTCGCTGCGTTGCCTACGAGTGGTTCAGCATCACGCCATGCCCAATGAACCACCGACGGCGTGAGTCTGCGCCCATCAGCATCCGCGATGACATACGGGATACCGCTGTCCACTGTGGCGACGAGGGAATTGGTTGTGCCGAGATCAATGCCGACAATTTTGCTCATGTTGCGTGTTGAGTTTAACCACGGACGGAGGTGGATGGACACGGATAATTCACGAGGCGACCGTTCACGATGCTGGAACAATCCGAGCAGTCCAGTATGCTTTTGCGCGATGAAAATCAGGAAAGCCAGACCCGCTGATGCACTTGTGATCGCGGACTTCAACCGTCGCCTCGCTCAGGAGACGGAGTCCTTGTTGCTTGATCCAGCCACCGTGAAACGCGGTGTGCGCGCGTTGCTTAACGACCCGGCAAAGGGAATCTATTTCGTGGCTGAGGAGTGTGGGGCTGTCGTTGGCCAATTGCTCATCACCTACGAGTGGAGTGATTGGCGGAACGGCAACTTCTGGTGGATTCAAAGCGTGTATGTCTCTCAAGATTACCGGCGAGCAGGCGTGTTCAGCGCGTTGTTTGACCACATCCGCAGGCTGGTGAAGTCGAAACGCGCTGTCTGCGGCCTGCGGCTTTACGTCGAGGCGAACAATCGCCGCGCGCAACAGGTCTATGAACGCTTCGGCATGAGCCGCACGCACTACAAGATTTACGAAACGTCTTTCCGCAGAACTCCGCGCTTGCCTCGCGCCTGACGCGCTCCAAACTTCGCGCGTGAACGTCGAACTCATCAACACCGGCAGCGAACTCATGCTCGGGCGCGTGCTCAATACGCATCAGCAATGGCTCTGCCGTCGCCTCGCAGATCTTGGCTACGTCGTGACGCGACAAGTCGCCGTGGCCGACACGGGGCGCGACATCGAAACCGTCGTGCGTGAAGCGTTGTCCCGCGCCGATCTCATCATCACCACTGGCGGTCTCGGTCCGACCTCTGACGATATCACGCGTGACTTGATCGCCGGTTTGCTCGGCAAAAAACTTCACGAAGACGCAGCCATCGTTCAGCACATTGAAAATTATTTCATCTCCCGCAAACGCCCCATGCCTGCCAGCACGCGCGTGCAAGCGCAAGTTCCCGACGGCGCGCTCGTGCTGCCGAACCCGCACGGCACCGCGCCCGGCTTGGCAATGGAAGTGACAGAGAATAGAGGATGGAAGATCGAGGGTAGCGCAAAACAATCCACGCCATCTTCTATTCTCCATCCTCCATCTTCGCCTCAAAGAAAATGGCTCATCATGCTCCCCGGCCCCCCACGCGAGCTGCGCCCCATGTTCGACGTGAGCGTCGTGCCGCTGCTCCAACGCGTGATGCCGCTCACCGGCGGATACCATTGCCACACATTGCGGACTTGCGGCATGGGAGAATCTGCCGTGGAAGAAAAAGTTGGCGCACTGCTCAAGCCACTCGTTGAGCAAGGCCTTGATCTCGGTTACTGCGCACGGATCGGCCAGGTGGACGTCCGGCTCGCAGCCCACGGCGAACTCGGCGCCCAACTCATCCAGCAAGGCGAAGTCATCGTCCGCGACCAACTCGCCGATTACATCTATGGCGAGGACGATGAACAACTCGAGGACGTCATCGTGCGGTTATTGACGGAACGAAGGCAAACCCTCGCACTGGCGGAATCCTGCACCGGTGGCGGTATTGCGAATCGCATCACGAATGTCCCCGGCGCGTCCGCCGTTTTGATCGCCAGCCTTGTCACTTACGCGAACGCCGCAAAACAAAAGTTCACCGGAGTACGCTCTGAAACCCTGGCAACGCATGGCGCAGTGAGCGAAGCCGTGGCGAGAGAGATGGCCGAAGGCGCGCGACGCGAAACGGGCGCAGACTACGCGTTGTCCGTCACAGGCATCGCAGGCCCCGGCGGTGGCAGCGATGCGAAACCCGTGGGGACAGTTTTCATGGCACTGGCTTCGGCAAGCGGGACTGTAGCGTTGAAACAGTTCAATGCGTTTGACCGCGAGACGTTCAAGAATGTGACGGGCACACAAGTCATGGAGTTGTTACGAAAACAGATCAGCTAAAGTTTATGAACCAAAGAACACCTCGGCTTGGAAATTATCTTTTGGGTTTCCTGCTCAGTCTTGTTTTGGCCACGCACCTCGCCGCCGCCACTGTGGATTTAACCCAGCATCGCGTTGACTCCGGCATCAGCGTGATTTCGCCCGACTCAAGCTCGTTACAAATCCGCTGGCCGATCTCTTCCGACGTGACAGGACAGATGATCCTGGATCTGTCTTCCGATAAACCGCTGATCCGATCCGTTGGATATTCCAGCGGCACTCAGCCTGTGCAAGTGATCGCCACCGCGCTTGACCCTGTCACGACGTTGACCATCGGCGAGCGCGACAAAGACAAAGCCGTCAAAGGATTTCGCGGCATGGTCTTTTTTGAGAACCCACGGGAACGCCCCCATCAGACCCACGCCGTCAGCCTCGCCAAAAACCGCGCCCGAGTTGTGAGTGAAGGCTCACGGACAACCGTCATCATCGGTGAGGCAGCGGCAGGATCGTTCAAAGGAGATTTCCGGCTGACGTTCTATCGGAACAGCCCGCTCATCCGCGCTGAAACTGTCGTAACGACGGACGAACCGTTGCGCGCCATCCTTTACGACACCGGCTTGAGCAGCACGTCGCCGGACTGGAGTTCGATGGTCTGGAACGATCCGCTCGGTTCGCTGAAAAAAAATCCCGTCAACGCAAACAATCAAGCGACGACGCTCGCAGTGAAAGGCCGCGCGCTCGCCGCCGAGGGCAAAGCTGGCTCGCTCGCCATCTTCCCCGCGCCACATCAATATTTTTATCCGCTCGATTTCGCGAACAACTACGGTTTTGCGTGGCACGGCTCTGGTTACAGCAAGATGCCTGCGGGCTTCGGCTTCGGCATCCGCCAGCCGCCGGATGGAGACAAGCGTTGGGTGCCGTGGTTCGACGCGCCCGCAGGCACGGCGCAACATCTCGCCGTGTTTTATTTTGTGAGTCCGGGCAACGGCGAGGCCGCGCTGAGATCCATCGCCAGTTACACACACGAAGATCGTTTCGTGGAATTGCCCGGCTACAAAACGTTCACCAGTCATTATCACGTCGAACACACGTTGGACTTTCTACGTCGCCAGAAGGAGCAACAAACGAACGGCGTGCCGCGCGGACTCGAAACACCAGGCTTCGTCACCAAGTTCAAGGAGACAGGAGTTCAGATCGTCCACCTCGCGGAATTCCATCAGGGCTGGACGCCGGGCCAGAAGACCAAGGAGCGGCTGCCGATGCTTAAAGCCATGCACGAGGAATGTGCGCGGCTATCAGATAACAATTTTCTGCTCTTGCCAGGCGAAGAGCCGAACGTCCATCTCGGCGGGCATTGGATCAGCTTTTTTCCGAAACCCATCTATTGGATTCTCAACCGCGCGAAGGACGAACCGTTCTCGGAAGAGTTGCCGGGCTTCGGCACGGTGTACCACGTCGGCAGTGCCAGCGATGTGCTCGCGCTCATGGAAAAAGAGAACGGCCTCATGTGGACGGCTCACCCGCGTATCAAGGGTTCGCAGGATTTCCCTGACGATTATCGCTATGAGACGTTCTATAAATCCGATCACTTCCTCGGCGGCGGTTGGAAGGCTTTGCCCGGAAATCTTTCCCGCGACACGCTTGGCTGGCGGTCGCTCGATCTGCTCGATGACATGAATCAGTGGGGACAACGCAAGCAAGTGCTGGGTGAGGTGGATGTTTTTCAGGTGCAACCGGACTACGAACTCTACGGCCACATGAACATCAACTATCTCAAACTGGACAAGCTGCCACGATTTGCCGACGGCTGGGAGCCGGTTTTGAAAACGCTGCGGGGGGGTCGTTTCTTCACGACCACCGGCGAGATTCTGATC
>JANPGI010000545.1:0-1999 GCA_031423875.1 Verrucomicrobiota bacterium
CAGCGTCGTCCCCGCGCCTTTCATCTGCGGCATCGTGTAGAAGAACCCGATGAACAGCACAAAGCACACGGCGATCTTGCGAAACACCGGTGAGTCAAACCGGCCTTCGGCAAAGTCAGGAATCGTGTATGCCCCAAACCGTCGCAACGGCCCGGCGATGAACAGCAGCAAGAACAGATAGCCGCACGCGTAACAGACCGGATACCACAGCGCATCGTAACCACTCGACATCACCATGCCCGCGATGCCCATAAAGCTGGCCGCGCTGAGGTATTCGCCGGAGATGGCGCTGGCATTCCAGCCCACGCTCACGCTGCGCCCCGCCACGAAGAAGTCGCTCGCAGTCTTGGAAGTTTTCGCCGAGCGAAAGCCCATCCAGATCGTCACGACGACGGTGATGGAGCTGAAAGCGAGGATGTAGGGGTCAACGGTGGCGAAGATGGGTTGCATTGGAAATTGAAAGGGAGAAAGGGTGATGGGGTGAAAGGGAAATCAATTGCGCGTGCGCGGGTTTTGGAGCAGCCAGACTTCGGGTTTGTTTTGCATGGTGACAAGTTTGCCCATGATGTGATCGTAGGAGCGGTGAAGTTCGCGGCCTTCCTTGGCCGTGACGTACCCGCAACGGACGGCGAATTCGACCCATGTTTGGGTTTCGCCAGCTTCGCTTTCTGCGCCGTTGAGCTTGTCGCAGAAAGCCGCCACGTACCGACGGCGTCGCCAGCCTTCAGAGATGTGGCTGGAAACCGAGCGGGATGAACGACGAACCTGATCGGTGAGGGAATACATTTCTTCGCGAGGAAACTTCTTGGAGAGTTCAAACAACTGCATCGCTGCCTCCATCGAAAGTTGATAAACTTCCAACTGCCAATGATGCGCTATTTTTCCAACGGTTTTCATCTAGCCGTCTCCCTTTCTCCCTTTCCCCCTTTCTCCCTTTCGTCCCCCACCACTTCCGCGACTTCCTCATCTTCAAGTTTGATGGATCGTTTGATGAAATAAAATGCGATGCACCACACCGCCGGGAAAAACCCGATGCCAAGAACAAACCACGTCAGCGTGAAACCGCCGACGCGCTTCGCCATCAATTCTGGCGCGAAGTAGTTCGCCAGCGGCAATCCCAGCACCACGAGCAGGAACGACAGCGCGCAAGTGATAGAGAGCTTGAGTTGTTTGCGCATCAACGAGTGGAGGAATTCCTCGCTGTGGATGTCGGTCTTCTTTTCGGGTGTTGATTTTTGCATGGGACGCGCCGTGTTGTAGCTGAGCAGGGCGGGGAATGCAATCGCGTTGAAAGTGGCTTGCACTCGATGTGCGCGTCTCAGCTTCTGGAAGTTTTCATTAACACCGGGCTTCAGCCCGGTGTGAAGCGGCGGCAATCCAAAACCGTTTCAACGGTTTGGCTGAGGCGTGGACTCCATCACGACCTGAAAACGGTTAAAACCGTTCTCACTGCTTCGCCCACATGACACCCGGATGAATCCGGGTGTTAATGAAAGAATATCCACGACTAGCAAAAAACCGAGATTCGCCCGCAACCGCTTGGGACTTGGAATCAGAAATGTTTTCCGCAACACTGCCCGTCCGATGAAAAAGAAATCGTCAGCCAACAAAGTCATCAACATGCGTCCATTCTCCAGCGGCCTGCTGGACGGACCGCACCGCGCCGCTGCCCGCTCCATGCTGTATCCCGTCGGCTTCACCGAGGCAGATTTCAAGAAGCCCCTCATCGGCATTGCGTCCACCTGGAGCAATGTCACGCCGTGCAACATGCACATTGATAAACTCGCGCTCGAATCCGAGAAAGGCCGAACGCGAACGGCGTCAAGGCGATTGTCTTCAACACCATCACCATTTCCGACGGCATCTCAATGGGCAGCGAAGGCATGAAGTATTCGCTCGTCTCGCGCGAAGTCATCGCCGACTCCATCGAAACCGTCGTGGGCGGCGGCGGCATGTGGCGATGAATTAATCCGAACATGACCAACCTCCAGCAGAAACT
>JANPGI010000546.1:0-6763 GCA_031423875.1 Verrucomicrobiota bacterium
GGCCACATCGCCGCTGGCGTCCGTGATGATGTTGGTGAAGCCGAGATACGTCTGGCCTTGACCAAAGCCCGATGAATCAGCCGATGCGTTGTCGAAGAATTCAACGCGATACGTTGTGTTCGACCGGCTATTGAGAGTCGCCTGAATGACCGTGTTGCTTGGATACTGCAAAACAGAAGTCAGTTCCGGAAAGTTCTGGAGGTGGTTCGCGCCCTCATCCGTGTCGCTTGCATCGTTACCAGTTGGCCCGCCGTCCAGCCCGAGGTCAATCCCAATGCCGCTGTTCGAGTAGATGTTGTTGCCGAGAATGGCCACGCCGAAATGAGAACTGATGAAATGGATCACGCCGCTGTCGCCGTTGTTCGCGATGATATTGCCTGCACCCGCCGCTGTGCCGCCGATAATGTTGCCGGGTGAACCGACGTAAAATCCGTTGCCGCCATTGCCCATCGCGTTCGTGCCAGTGATGTCCACGCCGACAAAGTTTCCCTCGAAACGATTGCTCGCCGCTGCGCAGCAATTGATGTTCACACCAGAACCGCCGTTGGCGGAGATCACATTCCGGTCGCCGGGGTTTATGCCGCCGATCTGGTTGAAGTCCGCGAACGAGAACGAGATTCCGTGGCCGTTGTTCCCCACGTTCACGTTGCCTGTGGCATCCGGGCCGATGAGATTTCCTTGCACGACATTGCCCACCTGGTCGGGCGAATCGCTGCTGAAATCAATGCCGTTGGCATTGTTGCCTGAAATGACATTGCCCGCGCCGGGCACGCTGCTACCGATGAAATTCGTGACCGCACCGTTGCCGAGATAAACGCCACTGCCTTCATTGCCAAGGTCGTCCGCGCCGTCCATACGCAGACCGATGTAGTTACCGAGGATTGAATTCGAGACACCCGCGAGAATCGTGACGCCGTGATCCTCGAACGCGAAGTTTTCGCCGTTGCCAGAAATCACATTGCGCGATTCAACATTTGTTCCTCCGATCGTATTGAACCGCGCCGTACTGCCAGTGATGAGCACTCCGCTGTTCGTGTTGCCGCGATCCAATGTGCCACTGGCGTCTGTGCCGATGCAGCAGCCCTTGACGTTATTGGCCGCGACAGATGTGAAGACGATGCCGCGATTGTTCGCCGAGATAATGCAACGCGCAGCGGGGGTTTCGCCGCCGACGGTGTTACCCGTGGAACTGGAGATGATGTTGACGCCGTTGGCCGAATTACCGCGACGCGTCGTGCCGTCCGGATCGAGACCAAGATAACAATCTTCGATACGATTGTTCGAGCCGCCGCTGATCTCGATGCCGTCCCCGATGAATCCACCGATTGCGAGTCCTTGCACGACACAGTTGAGTGAGTTGATGCGAAGACCATCCACGCCCGCGCCCGCCGATGTGCCGTTGAGCCGGATGAGCAATACAGCGTTGTGACCGTTGCTCAATGTATTTGCGCTCGCACCCGGCTGGGAATGACCGTTTATCGTCACTGGGTCGGTGATGGCAGGCAGCGCGCTGATTGGAGAAATAATCTGCACGCCCGCGCCGGGGATGTTGAACGTGATGGTGTCGCCCGCGTTGATAGCGGCGTTGGCTTGCGTGATGGCTTCACGCAACGAACCCAGCCCGCTGTCGTTCGTGTTGGTGACGACGAGATTCAGTCCCGGCACGGTGCTGCTGGCAAAAATGTTTGTGCCGAATTCGGAGGTGTTGCCGAACGGGTCGGTGGCCGTCGCCGTGACGTAACGACTTGAAAGATTCGTTGCGCCGATTGTCACGACGAAGTTCGTGCTGCCGCTCACATCTGTCGTGACATTTGCCGAACCGAGATAAGTTTTACCCTCGCCGCTGCCGCCCGTGTCCGGTGTGGGGTTGGAATAAAAATCCAGAATGTAGGTGGTGTTCGCAGCACTATTGAGTGAACCGCCGATGTCCGTACCAGTCAGAGAATTCGTCACGCCCACCAGCACGGGGAAGTTCTGCAACTGGTTCGCGCCCGTGTCCATGTCGTTCACGTCGTTGGCAGCAATGCCGTCCGCACCGAGTTCAATTCCAAGGTGCCTGGTCGTGTTGCCGTTGGAGAAGATGGAGTTGCCACGGAAGGTGTTGTTCGTATTGGCAGTGGCTGCGGCCACGTTGATGCCGTCCGTTCCATTGAACGCGATGATGTTTGCCTCACCCGCGAGCACACCGCCGATGACGTTGCTGCGCGAACTGGTGGTGATGAGAATTCCGCTGGTGGCATTGGGCAACGCAAGTGTGCCTGAAACATCCGCGCCGATGATGTTGCCCCGAACCGTGCCGTTGGTGGAGTTCACGCCGTTGAGTTCGATGCCTTCTGCATTGTTACCCGAAATCAAATTCCCCTCGCCTGCTCCGCTGCCGCCCACGATCACGCCGCCAGCGGTAACGACAATCCCGTCGTCGGTATTGCCGCGATCCAACGTGCCGGTCGGATCAGTGCCGATGTAATTGCCCTGAACGACCGAGTTGGTGGCGGGGTGCAAAATGTTCATGCCGTCGCCATTTCCGGAAATGATGTTCCGCGCGCCGCTTGCGCTGCCGCCGATCCGGGTGAATGCCGAGGCGGTGGTGATGCCAAGCGCCGCGTTCGCAACGACGCCGTTGGTGACGTTCAGGCCGATGACGTTGCCGAAAATCCGGTTGCCCGGAGAATCGCCGCTGGTGATGGAAACGCCGCCGCTATTGCCAGAGATGTAATTGCGGTTCGTGATGTTGAGTCCGCCGATGAGATTCGAGGAGGAGCCGATGATGAAAACGCCCGCCGCCGTGTTGCCCTGGTCGGTGAGGCCGGTGAGATTCAACCCGAGGTAACAACCTTCGATGGTGTTGTTGCGCCCACCGTTGAGTTCGATGCCGTCGCTGAGAAAACGGTTGATGACGAGCGCACGGACAACGCAGTTGCTGGCGGAAATCTTCAATCCATCCACGCTGCTGCCCGCGCCCGCGCCGTTCAACTCGACGATCGGCGCACCCACAAAACCCGGCTGCGTGCTGCCGTCAATCGTCACCGTGTCCGTGATGGTCGGCAACGCGGATGCGAGCGAGATGGTTCTGGAGAGATTGGTGATCGCAAACGCGATGGTGTCGCCTGCGGTGACGGTAGTGTTGGCATCGAGGATGGCCTGCCGCAGCGAACCGGATCCGGAATTGTTTGTGTTGATGACCGTGAATGTTTGTCCCGGCGAGGTGCTCTGCGCGAAGACATTGGTCGCAAACTCCGATGTGTTGCCGAACGGATCGGTCGCTGTCGCACTGATGAATCGCGCCGGTAGCGAGGCGACAGGCAACGAAATCGTGAAGGTCAAGTTGCTGTCTGCACCGGTCGTGAGATTTGTCGCGCCAAGATAATACTGTCCCTCGCCGCTCCCGGCGGTGTCGGTGGTGGTGTTCGCGTAGAGATCAATGGTGTAAGTCGTGGACGGCCGGCTATTAAGCGACCCGGAGAAAGTCGTCTCTGTCGCGGAGTTCGTCACCCATGCGAGGACGGGAAAGTTTTGCAAGTGATTCGCGCCGGTGTCGGGATCACCAGAATCATTCGCGCCGATTCCGTCTACGCCGAGGTCAATGCCGAGTTCGGTTGTCGTCGTTCCGTTGGAGAAAATGGAGTTACCACGGAACGTGTTGTTCGTATTGGCCGTGGCTGCTGCGACGTTGATACCATCCTGTCCGTTAAACGCGATGGTGTTCGCCTGACCCGCGAGGACGCCGCCAATGATATTGCTGCGCGAACTGGTGGTGATGAGAATGCCGTTCGCGGTGTTGGCGATTCCCAGCGTCCCCGTTACGTCCGCGCCGATGATGTTGCCAAGGATCGTGCTGTTCGTGGAATTCACACTGGTGAGTTCGATGCCGTCACTGTTGTTGCCGGAAATCACATTGCCCTCGCCCGCGCTACTGCCACCGATGATGGAAGCACCTGCGTTGGCAAGAATCCCGTTCACTGTGTTGCCGCGATCCAACACGCCGTTGATGTCAGTGCCGATCCAGTTGCCACGAACGATCATGTTCGTGGCGAGCGGCGCGACGGATTCAATGCCGTCGCCGGTGTTGCCGGAAATGATGTTGCGCGCCGATGAGGAATTTCCACCGATGAGGGTGAACGGTGCATTGACGCGGATGCCGTCAGCGGAATTAACCACGGCGTTGTTCGTGACGTTCAATCCGATGACATTGCCGAGAATGGAATTGCTGACAGAGGATGCACCACCGATGGCGATGCCGGACTGGTTGTTCCCGGAAATGAAATTGCGATTCGTCGCGCCGAGACCGCCGATGGTGTTGATCGCGGCGTTGGTGATGAGGACGCCGTTCAATCCCGTGCTGGCGTCCACTGTTCCAGCGAGATTCAAGCCGAGATAACAACCTTCCACCATGTTGTTGACCCCGTTGGTGATTTCAATCTGGTCGCCAAGAAAGCCATTGATGACGAGCGCGCTGATGACACAGTTGCTGGTATTGATCTTGAGACCATCTACCGCCGCGCCCGCACTGCCACCGCTGATCTCGACGATGGGCGTAGAAACAAAACCCGCCTGCGTACGGCCATCAATCGTGACCGGCTCGACGATGCTCGGCAACGCCACTGCCGGGCGGATGGTGTTGCTAAGATTGGTGATCGCGAACGAGATCGTATCCGTGCCCGCGTTGGTGTTCGCGTCAAAGATGGCTTGTTCCAACGACCCCGCGCCGGCGGAGTTGGTATTTATCACGGTGAAGGTGGCGGCACGGACGGAAGGCGAAACAGCCAACGACCCAGCCAACAAAACAAGAAGTGTTGCTTTCATACTCTGAGATTGCGAATGCTCCTTCTCATTCTGGTTGAGCGGGAACAACGATTGTTTTAGCAGCCCAGCGCAGGGATGCCAGAGGTAT
Source organism: Verrucomicrobiota bacterium (assembly GCA_031423875.1). Taxonomy (GTDB): domain Bacteria; phylum Verrucomicrobiota; class Verrucomicrobiia; order Limisphaerales; family JADLHS01; genus JADLHS01. Next base: position 4,892 of record JANPGI010000546.1, read on the forward strand.
TTGAGGATAATTCAGGGCCGACGCATCTAAATTGGGACGCCCAGTAGTCTGAGCAAATAGGTGTGATCCCAACTGGCGTTGAGTTGTTTGCCCCGGATGCCGCGTTTCTTGGTGGCCTCGCGTTTCAACAGGTTTAACGCCAGTCGCCGCAACGTCGCCAGGTTTTCGGCGGCGTGACCGGTTCGCGCCCGGCTGTCATCCTCGCCCATCTGCACGTCCAGCACCCAATGCAGGCTGTTCTCCACCGACCAATGTCCCCGCACCGCCTTGGCAAATGTCTCCACTCCCAGTGGCAGGCTGCTCAGGTAATACCGCCGTTCCATCGTCTTCTTGCCGCCCACTTCCCGTTCCGCTTCCACCAGCCCGATCGTCTTCAACCCTTCCCATTGTCCGAGATCGGCAAACCACTCCAGTGCCGCGCTCTGGTAGTAGCGACGTGTCTCCATCCGCCCATGATCTTTCTCCACGGTTTGCAACGTCGCCAGTCCCGCCACGGCTGCGGAGGGTGGCTTTCCCGGCGGGCGGGGCGCAGCCGCTTCCTTCACCGTCGCGTCCAGAAAGGTTTTCACTTCTTCATGCACCACTTGGTGATTGCCCTTGAGGGCCATCACATAATCCGCATCGGCTTCCTTGATTTCCTTGGCGATCTGTTTCTGGGTACCCATCGCGTCCACCGTCACGATGCAGCCGGTCAGTTCCAATGCCCGTAACAGTTTGGGCAGCGCGGTGATCTCGTTGCTCTTCTCATCCACCTTGAGTTGACCCAACACCAACCGGTTGCTCTGCGCCCACGCACTGACGATCACTTTGCTGTGCTGATCCGCGTCCAACGCCCGGCGCAGGGCTTTGCCGTCCAACGCCACGATCTCTTGGGTCACCGCGCTGCGCAGGCTTTGCGTCCAAGCGATGAAGCATTCCCCAAAGGCCATCGGACACAACGCCGCAAACACCCGGTTGAACGTGTCGTGACTGGGGATGCCGTGCTTCAAGTTCAGAAAGGTTCTGAACCACTCCTCCTTGGCCTTGCCGAAGTCTTCCATGTCGTTGAAGGATTCGCCCGCGCAGAGCAGCGTACAGATGGCGATGGTCAGCACATCAATCAACTCGTGATCCTTGGTGCGATCCATGCGCGGATCCGGCAGGTCTTTGAAGTGTTCGATCAAACTGAGCTTGGGATGTTTTTGCATCCCCAGTTTGAATCATATTTCCAACCAAAAGGGAACCTCAAAAATCACCCTCACAAGCTGGCTCCATTCAACCACTTACACACCTCGCTTCTAAAACCATTTAGATGCGTCTGCCCTGGAATCGAAGGCCAAAAAGGGCTGTTTCAATTCCGACCAGCGCAAATCGAATTCGCGCCGCAGATTGTGCCCGCCAGCAAGTCCGCGGAGTTCCACTGTGAAGTGCCCTTGGCTTGAGACGGGGAAAACCGTTTCGTCATTCGCGCCTACCCGCTGGGGTGTTCCGCCGACAACCCACAACAGCCCCGTCGGCCCGACAAGCGATGCCGGTTGTTTCGGACAAACAACTTCGAGAGAACTGAAGTCCGCCGCCAGTCGAAGGAATGGGGCACGCGGGCGCTCTGCCATACCGTGTCCAACATCCTCAAATGCCTCCTTAACCGCCTCCGCGATCGCCGGATTGATTTCCAATGGCTCGGCATCAAGAGCAACGCGAAGCGCAACCTCACAGATGAGTGGACCTGCAGGACCAGCCATCGCTTTCCGCAGAATGGGAAGATTCGCTAGGTTGGGACTCCGAACCATCATGGCGCGTAAATCTTGCCCTGCATCAGGTGCATCCGGGTCTGGCAGAGAATACTGCCGCTCCACCCAACGCATCGAATTGGCGAAGTGCTCTACATGGCAC
>JANPGI010000547.1:0-2711 GCA_031423875.1 Verrucomicrobiota bacterium
CTGGGGGAGAGGGCCGGGGTGAGGGCGGGCTTTATTCAAATACAGTTCAATCCAGTTTTTCATCGTTCGTCCTCCATGCAATGCCGCTCTACTCCATCGAATTGATGCTCTAACGAAACACGGAAGAATGAGCCGTCATCCTTTTCTCCGCCATCGCCGCCCGCACTTCCGGCCAGTTTCACGAGCTTCTTCGCTTTTGCGATCAAGTCTTCGCGTTCCTGCTTGAGCGCAGTAGTGCGCTTTACGGATTCATCACGATCAAAATACTTTTTCCCATCAATCCACGTCTGCAACACCACGCTCCGCGAATCCAACGGATTGCCTGACCACACCACGAAGTCCGCATCCTTGCCCGGTTCAAGCGAGCCGACGCGTTTATCAATGCCGAGCTGTTTCGCCGCATTGATCGTCACGAACTTCAACGCCTCTTCCTCTGACGTGCCGCCGTACTTCACAGCCTTTGCCGCCTCGGTGTTCATGCGCCGCGCGAGATCAGACGAATCCGAGTTGAAGGAAACCAACACTCCACGCTCGCGCATGAGCGAACCTGCATGAGGAATCGCGTCATACACCTCGAACTTGTAAGCCCACCAGTCGGAGAAACACGACGCGCCTGCGCCGTGCTTCGCGATTTCATCCGCGACTTTGTAACCTTCGAGAACGTGCTGAAGCGTCGCCGCGCGCACGCCAAAACTTTCCATCACGCGCAAGAACGCGAGAATTTCATCCTGCCGATAACTGTGACAATGGATGAGCCGCTTGGCTTCGATGATTTCGCCGATGGCTTCGAGTTCCAAATCGCGACGCGGTGGAACGCCTCCGTTCTTTTTGAAGTCACCCCACGCCTTGAGATATTGCTGCGCCGCCGTGAAGCGATTCCGGTAAAACGTCGGCACGCCCGTACGCGATTGCGGAAAGCGCGTCGTGAACTTCTCGCCCCAGTTGGATTGCTTCACGTTTTCGCCGAGCGCGAACTTGATGCCTTGCGGCGCGTCTTCAAACTTTATTCCCTCCGGACTCGCGCCATCGCGCAGCTTGATGATCTGGTTCTGCCCGCCAATGGGATTCGCCGAGCCGTGCAGCAGATTTGCCACGGTCAATCCGCCTGCCAGTTGCTCGCTGATGTTCTTCGTCTCGGAATTAACCACGTCACCGATGCGAACCATCGCAGTCGAGGGCAGCGTGGGTTCATTCACCGCACCAAGAATCGCCGCGTGACTGTGCGCGTCAATCAGACCGGGGGTGATGTTGAGACTGACTCCACTAATCAACGTAGCGCGCGGAAAATTTGTGGTAAGGGTTTCAACAAACTTGCCATCGCGGACATAAATGCTGGCATTTGTACGAATCCCTTTCGCTCCACTCGTCCAAATTGTTGCATTCACAACAGCGACCAAAGATGGGAATTCCGTCTTAATCGCTCCCCGCCCCTCCATCGGACTCCGTGCCACGCGTTTGTTTTGAAGCTCCTTCAACTCCGCGTCCTTCTTCTCCTTCTCCGCTTTGGTTTGGGCCTCCTTGTCTTTCTCTTTGTCCGCCGCGTCATCCTTCTTCGCTTCCTCTTTCGCAACCTGAACGTGATAGTTGCGACCGTCCACCCACACTTCACGCACGCGGGCCTCGGGATCGAAGTAACCCTTGCCGTCCACGATGGTCAGGTTCGCGATCTTGCCCGGCTCAATCGTGCCGAGTTGTGTCTCCACGCCACAGAGCTTGGCGGGAATCGTCGTCAGCGCCGCGAGCGCGTCGTCCTCGGACAAGCCACGCTCCACCGCTGCCTTGACGTTCTTGCGGAAAACCTTTTTGTCCGCGAGCGAGTAAGTCGTCAGCGCGATGTCCAGTTTCTGCTGGCGCAAGAGCGCGGGATTCTCCGCCGCCCAATCCCACGCGCGCAAATTGTCGAGCGTCACCTGCTCCCAATCATCTTCGCTCGGCAGCTTGGGCAGATTCGGGAAGTTCACCGGCACGATGAATGTCGCACCCGTTTCCTTCGCCAGATCGGGGCGACGCCATTCCTGTCCACACGAGACGATGGCGAAATCCAGTTTCAGTTCCCGAGCCACACGCACCGAGCGATCCACCATCAACGCGCTGCCCGGCTCGAACAACACACGCTGCTTTCCGCCTGCCGCAGGCGCGAGTGCTTCGAGCGAAGGATCAAACTCCGGACGTTTGCGGCCTTGGGGTTTCTTCTGCCAGTCCGCTTGATCGAGCGCGTAATGTTGCGCATCGAAGAAACTCTGTCGCACGGTCGCGATTGTGCCCATGAGCGAGCCGGGATATGCGCTCTCGTCTTCCTCGTGCGTCTCGAACGCGATGTGTTGAAACACATCCGACTTCACGATGACTTCGTTCGGGTCCAGCTCCGCGAGCGCCACCAGCGCACTCGTGCCGCGCACGATGCCACGCGTCGGTACAATGACAGCTGTGGTGAAACCAAGTTCGCGCAGCGGATCAATCACCTTCTTGTCAGGCGAATAACCGCGAGCCGCTCGTGTCTCCGGCACAATCTTGGAAACTTCGTAGCCCGCACCGCGCGTGCCGGGATCAGTGCGTTGACCGGGCACGCCAAGGAAATTCACGCCCCCTGCGGTGAGCGTGGAAGTTTTAATCGGTTCGCTGAAACTGGTGGAGATGGGTTGGTTCGTCTGGCCGAGCGGCAAATAGGATTCAATGAACCCGGCGTAGATCGTCAGCCCATTAGCATCCCA
>JANPGI010000548.1:0-12285 GCA_031423875.1 Verrucomicrobiota bacterium
CATGGCGACCGACAACAGGCCGAACTCGCGCGGGCGCAGGTGGAGATCTCCAAGTTGCGCGGACAACTGACCGCTCACAAAACCCGCCCCGCCGCCAAACGCAAATCATCAAAGTAATTCTCATGCCCACTCTCGTCATCCAAGAGCAGGCACTCCAGCGGGAGATTGACGAGCTTGCACTCATCACCGAAGCCGCTCCGCCCGTCGTGACGCGCGTGATTTTTTCCGAGGCAGACATGCTCGGGCGCGAGTTCGTGAAAAAACTTTGTCGCGAAGCTAAACTCGTCTTGCGCGAGGACGCGGTCGGAAACATTTTCGCGCGCTGGGACGGTTCGGACAAAAAACTTCCTGCTGTCGCCACGGGTTCGCACATTGACGCCATTCCCAATGCTGGCAAGTACGACGGCGTGGTGGGAGTGCTGGGGGCGATTGAAGCCATCCGCGCGCTCAAGGCCGCTGGTTTTCAGCCGCGCCGCAGCATCGAACTCATCATATTCACCTCGGAAGAACCTACGCGCTTCGGCATCGGCTGTCTCGGCAGTCGCTTGCTTGGAAATGTTTTGTCGCTCGAACGTGTCGCAGCTTTGCGTGACCGTGACGGGAAGGATTTGGAATTCTGGCGCAAGCAAGGCGGCTGCGTCGGCGCGCTGGATTCCGTGAAGCTGCCGAAGGATTGCTACGCAGCGTTCGTTGAACTGCACATCGAACAAGGGCCTGTTCTCGAAGCGGAAAACATCGCCATTGGAGTCGTGGAAAAGATCGCTGCGCCCAGCACGCTACGGGTGCAACTCACCGGCGTGGGTGGACATGCAGGAGCGACGCTGATGCCGGGGCGCAAAGACGCATTGCTCGCGGGCGCAGAGATCGCACTGGCTGTTGAACAGGCGGCAACGACGACCGGCAGCCCGGACACAGTGGGCACGACCGGAGTCTTTCGCATCGAACCCGGCGCGGTGAACAGCGTTCCCTGCCGTGCGTGGCTGGAAATTGATTTGCGCGATACGCTCGTAAAGACGCGCGATGCTGCGTTGCAACAGATCGAAACTGCAGTGAAGGAGATTTGCACACGCCGAAAGATTGAATGCGCGATGGAGCGATTGAACGTTGACCCGCCCGCGATCTGCGACGCGAGGCTTGTCGAAACTGTGGAAACCGCCTGTGCCGAATTAGATTTTCCCGTGAAACGCATGATCAGCCGCGCCTATCATGACTCGCTTTTCATGGCGCAGGTCTGCCCCACCACGATGATCTTCATCCCCAGCTTCAAGGGTTACAGCCATCGCCCGGACGAGTTTTCCTCCACACAGCAGATCAAGAATGGCGTTGCGGTGCTTGCACAAACGCTGGCAAAGTTGGCGAAGTAGCTTTCATACATGACCGAACACATCATGCTCGCACACGGCATCGAACTTAAACCACCCGTACTGCCAGCCACCGCACACATCCTGAGCGAAGGCGCATTGAACTTCATCGCGAAACTCGCGCGGGAATTTCAGCCCACCCGCGAAAAACTTCTCGTGCGCCGCGCCGAACGACAACTGGAGATTGATGGCGGTGTGTTCCCGGATTTTCTTTTCACGACTCATCACATCCGCGAGGACAGTTCGTGGAAGGTCGCTTCCATCCCGGCGGATTTGCTGGATCGCCGCACCGAGATCACCGGGCCGGTGGATCGCAAGATGGTGATCAATGCGCTGAACTCTGGCGCGAAGGTTTTCATGGCGGACTTCGAGGACGCAACGTCACCGACCTGGAAAAATTTGATCGAAGGTCAGGCAAATCTTTTCGATGCGGTGCGCCGCACGATTTTGTTCGTCACGCCTGAGAGGGAATACAAACTCAATGCGCAGACCGCGACGTTGATGGTGCGTCCGCGCGGCTGGCATCTGCCGGAGAAGCACATGCTCGTGGATGGAAAGCCCGTTTCCGCCAGCCTGTTTGATTTCGGATTGTTCTTCTATCACAACGCCCGCGAACTGATGCAGCGCGGCAGCGGCCCGTATTTTTATTTACCGAAACTGGAGAGTCATCTTGAAGCACGGCTGTGGAACGATGTGTTCAACTTCGCCCAAGACACGCTCGACATACCGCGCGGCTCGATACGCGCGACGGTTTTGATCGAGACGATTCTGGCGTCGTTCGAGGCGGAGGAAATTCTTTACGAACTGCGCGAACATTCGGCGGGGTTGAACTGCGGGCGCTGGGATTACATCTTCAGCTTCATCAAAAAATTCCGCGCGCACTCGCATTTCCTGCTACCGGATCGCGCGCAGATCACGATGACATCGCCGATGATGCGGGCGTATTGCCTGAACGTTATCAAGGTTTGTCACAAACGCGGCGCACATGCGATGGGCGGCATGGCGGCGCAGATTCCGATCAAGAACGACGCGACTGCGAACGATGCCGCGCTGGACAAAGTTTTTGCCGACAAGGAACGCGAAGCTGCGGACGGACACGATGGGACATGGGTAGCGCATCCGGGCTTGGTGCCGGTGGCGTTAAGGGCGTTCAATCGTCACATGACGGGCGCGAATCAGATTTCGCGTCAGCGTGATGACGTGAACGTGACGGCGGAGGATTTGTTGAGTGTGCCGAAGGGTACGATCACCACGGATGGATTGCGCTCGAACATCCGCGTGGGCGTGCAATATCTCGAGGCTTGGCTCGGAGGGAATGGCTGCGTGCCGCTCTACAATCTGATGGAAGACGCGGCCACAGCGGAAATTTCGCGGTCTCAAGTGTGGCAATGGCTGCGCTATGGGCCAATCATCGCAGAAGGCGCGATGCGCGGAAGAGAAGTCGAACTCGGCCTCTACAATGAATTGCTTGATAAAGAAATGATCAGAATGGAGAACGAACTCGGCGCGGAAAAGTTTTCCAAGAGTCATTTCAAACAGGCGGCGCGACTCTTCACCGAGATGTCCAAGGCGCGACAGTTCTCGGACTTCCTGACAGTCCCGGCTTACGAGTTGATTGATTGAACTCCAAACCCGACTTAACCGCTAATCCTCACTAATCTTCGCTGATAACGGATGCTCTTGATGCTGGCACTTGGGGAAACTTCCCCTTGGTTTTTGGATAAGCGATGATGAATGCAGATCAGCGGTTTCTCATGGGAACTCGTGTTGAACCAAGTAACAAAAAAGGCCGACTCTTACGAGTCGGCCTTGGGGTTCGTTTAGGGATTATTTGCGTGAACGACGCAATGCGACTAAAGCACTGATGCCGAGTCCAAGAATCGCGCCAGTTGCGGGTTCGGGGACATTGACTGTGAAAGCCTGAATGCCCTGATTGGAACTCAAGGTGTAAAGTTTGGCGGAAGTTGTGCCGTCGCCGTTGTCCGTCTGCGCGCCCCAAGCGACATCGCCAGTGCCGTTGGCGTTGGCGGTCAGCGCGCCGGATGTAGTATTTCCAGAGCCGAGCAATATCAAGGCAAGCGGGTTTGAGGCATCATAGACGCGGACAAACGAATCGCCTGTGCTGATGGTGGCGAGAACATTGAGTCCGTTCACGGTCGCAAACGCCATGGGACGTTCGGCAATGGAGACTAATCCACTCGCAGTGCCGAGCAATGTCCCGGCTGCACCCGAGTAACTCGATTCGCGCAAGGTCAAGCTGCCTTGAAGCCCCCAAACTTGTCCGCTAGTTCCGACAGCCAAACCGAGACGAAAATCGCCTGCGACTGGAGGCGTTCCAACAAATCCAACCGTCGTGGATGTGCCGGACGTTGGATCAATGACCGCGTAGCCATTGTTGCCTGCAATGGCAGGTGATGCAGCGAAACCAGAAAACAGACGTGTCGCGCTCCCTGCCCCGGTCACGCCCAAGGTACTGTCTCCCAGACGCGCGCCCGTCAGCGCATTCCCGGAAAATGCCACGACAGGCGTCGCCGCATTGTTCGCGTAACCATAAACCTTGAACGGAGCAGTAGCACCCATGGCTCCTTGAAGATTCGCCACAAAAATTGTTCCGTCGGCAGCCACGGCCACTTTGTTGACCGCAAACGTGCCACCCGTGATTCCGGTGTTGTTCAATGCGCCCACATCTGCACCGGTCGTCGAGTTCAATCGGCGGATATTATTCCCGCCATTACGACTGACGAGCAACAGTTCGGCGTTGATCGGGTCGTATGCAAGTCCGCGCTCAAGACTGCCAGTGCCAAGAAACGTATAACCACCTTCACCCGGAGCCAGCCAACCATCCGCACTCGGACTGAACGTAGTCAAAGCAGACATGCTGAATTGAGCACTTGCGCTTGTCGCCGCCGCGAGCGTAGCAACGGTCATTGCAGTAAAAACAAACTTCTTCATGAGAATTCTTCTGATTGGGTTGTTAATTGAACAAGCTCTTTATATCCCGTCTTGGAAAAGTGTGAACCCGCATATACATGTTCAAACAGACAGTCATCCGTGTATGACCGATGAAATCACGCGCAGGATTGAATGTTCACTGACAACCCGCTTAACTCCCCGCGCCATGCTCGACAACCGTAGCTCGTTCAAGAGAATCCATTTCGTTTCCAGCCGGGATACCGCCCATCTCCCGGCTGCCTTGTATGAAGCTCTCGCCATCAGCACGGCCAATGGCGTCAGACATGGGAAACTGGTTCCGCCTGCGCGAGACTTGCTTGCGGAATCCCTGCGACTGCTGCGTCCGGGCGGATTGCTGTTCCTCTACGGCACTCCGTCAGAACTGCCGCATTGGGGCGAACACATCCTCGCCTCGCCGGAACTCTCCGCCCAAGCCATCTTCAAATACTGGCTCGCTCTGGACATCAACGAAGAATCTCGTGGGGATTTTCTCCAGCCGAACCATCGCGGGATGCTGTTGTTCATGAAGAACGATCCTGCTCGCAAAAAGCCGCCACAGTTCGTTCTCCATACAAGCGAAACGCGCGTGCCGCATCGTAACTGCACCGCTTGCGGACAGAACGTGAAGGATTGGGGCGGCAAGAAACATCTGCTGAACCCGGCGGGGGCAGCTTTGTCTGACGTATGGCGTGATCTGCCCCGGCGCAAACTGCGTGACGAAAAGATTCCTGACGATGTTCTGCAACGCATCGCCAAACTTTCCGGCGCGAACGCCGGGAACAGTTTGCATCTCGTGGCCGCGTTTCCAGCCAACCAGCAAACTGAAGTGGACGAAATCAAACGCGTCGCCTTCCCTGCCCCGGAAAAATCATTCGCCAAACTTTCCGCCGTCAAACCCAACTCCGTTCACGCCGGCGATTGCATCGCGTTCCTCAAGCGCGTGGAAGTGCTGCACCCGAACGGCGCGTTCGAACTCGCGTTCGCCGATCCGCCCTACAACCTCGAAAAGAAATACAGCCAGTGGGACGACGGCATGGCTGACCAGCATTACCTCGAATGGTGCAATGCCTGGCTCGACGGCATGGTCGCCACGCTCAAGCCCGGCGGCAGCCTCTTCGTGCTGAACCTCCCCAAGTGGGCGATCCATCACGCAGCGTTTTTGAATCGGCGACTCGATTTCCGTCATTGGATCGTGTGGGATGCGCTCTCCGATCCGCGCGGTAAACTCATGCCCGCTCACTACGCGTTGCTGTGGTACACCAAGCCCGGCGGGAAAACGCCGTGCAATTATTTCCCCGTCAGCGAGAAGTTGCGCGCGGGATTTGTCGCCCCGCCGGAATCACTTCAATATTGTCTCCGCGCCAAATGCGTGCGGGATCGCAAGACCCTTGGCGACGACGTAAAGGTTGAACTCTCCGATCTCTGGTACGACATCCACCGCATCCGCCACAAACGCGACCGCGACGCGCATCCCTGCCAATTGCCGGACAAACTCATGGAACGTATCATCAAACTCGCCACGCGCCCCGGCGATGTGGTGTTCGATCCGTTCTGCGGCGCAGGCACGACAGCCATCGCCGCAATGAAATTAGGCCGGAAATTTGTCATCACCGACGTGGATGAAAAATACGTAGAGATCACCAAACGCAAACTCACCGACATGCGCGAACACAAAGACATGTTTGGCGAATTCATCGTCCCACGCGAATCCACCAAGGTGCATCACCGTGAAGTCACCAAGCGCGAGATTGAATCTTACTTACAGGAATTCGCGCGAAAGCTGAATCGTGTGCCCAGCGAAGAAGAAGTCGCCGCCGAACGACCTGGACTACTTGAAGAGATCGACCACATCTATCCAACGCGCAGTGCGGCCTTCAAACGTGCGAAGATTGGTTTGAAGGTGAAACAATAAATCAGACACGGATTTCACAGATTGACACAGATTCAGTCCGTGTAAATCCGTGAAATCCGTGTCAAAAAATTCACGTTGTTTCGGCACATCAGTTCTCCCGCTTCAACAAAAACTCCGCGAGCGCTTCCAGCTCCACCGCCCTGCCCTTGAACGGCTTTAACGCCGCGAAGGCTTTGTCCGTGAGTTGAGCCGCGATCTTCCGGGATTTCTCCAAGCCCACGATTGAAGGATATGTCGCCTTCTGCGCTTTCGTGTCCTTGCCCGCTGTCTTGCCGAGTTTCTCGCTCGTCTGTGTCACGTCGAGAATGTCGTCAATCACTTGGAACGCGAGACCGACGTTGTAGCCGAAGTCCGTGAGCGCGGTGAGTTGCGCGGCGGAGCAATTCGCGCTCATGCCGCCGAGTCGCGCCGAGCAACAAAGCAACGCCGAGGTCTTCCGTTCGTGAATGTATTTCAATTGCGCCGCTGAAGTCTTCTTCCCCTCGCCTTCCAAGTCAGCCACCTGTCCCGCGATGAGTTGCAACGAGCCGGATGCTTTGGCGATTTCCAGAATGATGTCGTGATGTGAATAGCGCGGCCATGCTTTTGCCAACGCGGCGATCTCAAACGCCTGCGTCAACAACGCATCGCCCGCCAATACCGCGATGCCGTCGCCAAACACTTTGTGATTCGTTAATTTGCCGCGCCGGTAATCTTCGTTGTCCATCGCGGGCAGATCATCGTGAACAAGCGAGTAGGTGTGGATGCACTCGACAGCGCACGCGAGCGGCATGGCATCCGCCGCACGACCACCACAAGCCGCCGCCGCCGCCAACAACAGTGCGGGCCGCATCCGTTTGCCCCCTGCAAACAAGGAGTAGCGCATCGCTTTGTGGATTGTCGCAGGTTTAGTTTTCTCGGAAGGAATAAATCTATCGAGCGCGGCATTCACTGACGCCGTGCTGGACGCGAGAAAGGTTTCCAGTTTGAACTGGTTTGAGGGACGCGGGGACGAACGCTGTTTGGTTGCAGACATGCGCCGGAGCTTGTAGGCCAAGGAGGAATGGGGCGCAAGTTGAAAGGCTTTGCCGAAAGTTGTGATTACATCCGAGTGATCCAAGCCTCTCGTTAATGCTCCTCCTTGTTCTCGTTCCTGAATGATGCTGCAAAATGGAGAACGAGGACGACGAGAACGATCTGAATGCTTCACCCGCCGTTGGTTGTCACAGCGGCGGGAGTCTTGTGCGGATTCACAGGCAGCGGCGGTGGACGCTTGATGGTGATCTGGGGAAATGGCGGCATTTTTGGAGCGGCACTGACAAGCTCGCGCCAGGATTGGCGTTCGGTGGGTGACATTTCGGACCAGCGTTGCGCGTTTTTCAGGAACTCCTGCCGCTCTGCGGGATTCATTCCTGCGAACTTCGTGAATGATGTCACGCATTGCCGACGTTGAATCGAATTGAGCTTGCCGAAAGATTCCAACGTCTTCTCCATCTGACGGCGTTCTGGGTCTGAAAGTGTGGCGAGAACTTTTTCCTTCTCGGACGGAGTCAGCTCGAACAATTGGTTGAAGCGTTGTTGAAGCGACGTGCGGATTTTGTCTGCGGGCGAAGGTACCTCCGTTGCGACGCTGCCGATGGTGATGTAGTTCGCTCCGTGTTGATTGGTCAGGATGATCTGTTGCACGGTTGGCGGAAGTTTGTCCCACTGTTCGATGCGCGCCGACACCATCTCACGGAGATTCTCAGGGATCAACTTCACCTGAGCAGCGCGATTCGTCGCAGGCGCGGCCATCAAGGGTTTGAGATACCAGCGAAGCTCGGTGGCTTTGAGTCGCAATTCGCGTTCGTCCGGCGTCAATGCTTGATACTCGCGGATTTTCGCCACGAGCTTTTGCTGAACCTCTGCCGAACGTGTGGCGAGATGCGCTTTGCGGTCTGCGGCGGGCATCACGAGCAGTGTCCGGAAGGAATCCACAGGCGACTTCATCGTGGGCACGGGCGGAACAGGCGGTGGAATGAATTGCCCATTCGTGCTGGCGATAAGTGGAGTGCTGTTCAGCAGAAAGCACAGCAGCACGCTCGCGACCCGGAACTTCATGTGACGCGACAGTTTCATTTGTTCAAAGCCAGCAAGTCATCGCTCATCGCGAGAAGGTTTTCATCCACGGTTGCCTCAACAGGATTGAGGCTGCGGATGGTTTCAAAATCTTCGATCACGGCCATGTCCGACAACGCACGGGTCTCGGCGATTTGCCTCACGGCATCGGTGAGTTCCATACGTTTGACTGCGACATTATGGCGATAGCCCACCGTGACACAGACAATGGCGACAATCGCCACGGCAAAACGCGGGATGAAAACACGCCACCATTGCACTTGAGGTCGCGATGAAGCGCGGCATCGCGCGGCTTCATCCTGCTCGATCGCCGCCATGACGCGGGCGGTGAAGTTGGAGGACAGCGGAGCGTCAGGAGATTTCGCGAGCGCGGCGTTCAATGCAGCTTCTTGCTCAATGTCTGGGGCGGCTTCAGGATGAGCCGCGAGCCACGCGCAAAGTTCAGCCTGCTCCGCGTCGGTCAGCGAACGTCGCCAACCGATCTCCCGCAATCGTTGATAAACTGGATCGTGATTCATGTACTACCTTTCTTTGAAAACCATGTTTGTGGGAAAGTTGCTTTCATTTCTTTTCCTCCCAGACGCCGCTTTGCAGATACGGCTTGAGTTGGGCCTTGAGAGTTTCCCGTGCGCGATGGATCAAAGATTTCGTCGCAGAGAGCGAGCAGCCGAGCACTTCGGCGATCTCTTCGTAGCTCAATTCCTCCTGCCGACAGAGTGCCAGCGCGATGCGTTGATTTTCCGGCAACGCGCCGATGGCGACGTCCACTCTGTGTTCCAACTCGCCTTGAAGCAATTCGTCCTGCGCGCCACGGATGCGTTTATCCACGATCTGAAACAGCGGCTGGTCGCTCGTGTCATCGCGCATCTGATCGAGTGATTCTGCCGGATGACGGCTGCGACGGCGAAATTCATTCAGGCAAAGATTCCGGGCGATGGTGAAGAGCCATGTGGAAAATTTGGCTGTGGCTTGATAGCGCGGCGCAGATTTCCACGCCTGCACAAAAACATTTTGAGCGATGTCTTCGGCTTCCGTCTTGTCTCGCACGGTGCGCCAGACAAGATTTGTGATGGGCTGCTTGTATTTCTCTACAAGTTGCGTGAATGCGGCGGCATCGCCCTGTTTGACGCGCAACATCAGGGCGGCATCGGGATCGAGTTCGGCAGGCATCACGACGTGAGGTTAGGCAAACACCGGCACGCGCTCAAGGTTTCGGGGGAAATTGGTGATGGCTCGGAAAGCGTCGCGCGAAGGGCGCGAAGAAAACGAAGGGGAAAGGTTTGTTTCTACTTCGGCGCCTTCGCGCCCATCGCGCGACACCCAAAAATCGACCTACCACCAGACAATCTGAGAGTTGTGTGCGAAACAAGTTCCGGGCATCGTGGGCGCATGTTGAATCACGGTTTAACGCTCTGCTTGGTCACGTTGATGCTGGTCGCGGGGATTTCTTGTGACCAGAAGCCTCGGACGGAAACGAGTCCGGTCGTCCCGGCTGCGAACACCAATTTGCAGACGTTTCAAGTTCGTGGCGTGATCGTGGAATTGCCCGCCAACGGCAAAACCGTCCGCATCCGACACGAGGAGATTCCCGATTACATGCCTGCGATGACGATGCCGTTTGATGTCAGGGATACGAACGAGCTGACTGGCCTGATCGCTGGAGACTCAGTCAATTTCCAGATGAAGGTCACGGAAACGGACGGTTGGATTGAGCAGATCAAAAAGATCGCGGCGATAACAGCGCAAACAAACATCCTTCCCGCCGGCGCGCCGATGCGGATCGTGCGCGAGGTTGAACCGCTGGCTGTGGGCGATCTGTTGCCGGATTATCGTTTCACCAACCAACTCGGACGTTCTGTGGGGCTGGCTGAATTGCGTGGGAATGCCTTGGCCATCACCTTCATCTTCACGCGCTGTCCGTTCCCGACGTTCTGTCCTCTGATGACGAGTAACTTCAAATCCGCGCACGATCTGCTGCTGAAGAATCCCGCCGCGCCGACGAACTGGCACATGTTCGAGATCACAATTGACCCTGAGTTCGACACGCCAGAGCGATTGAGGGGACACGCGGCGATGCTCAAGGTGGATAGCACGCGCTGGAGTTTTCTGACCGGAACGTTGATGGATGTGACCGCGATGTCTGAGCAGTTCGGGCTGCAATTCACGCGTGAGCGGGGGGGCGGCATCAGCCACAACCTGCGCACCGTGGTGGTGGATGCGAGCGGTCGGGTGCAAAAAATCATTCCAGAAAACAAATGGACGCCGCAGGAGTTGGTGGAGGAATTGGTGAAGGCGTCGGCACAATGAGCTGCCGTATTTTTACGCTGGCAACACCGGTGTGAAATCCGGGAGTATTCCGGGGATGGCAAATGGGCAGGTAGCGATAGTATCGCTCACAGCCCGAACAAATGTTTTGGTTGAGTAAATCAGAAATCTGCACATGAAACGAAGCCGAGTCCTTGCATCGCTGCTCCCGGTGGTTGCGGGAATAATCCTTACACTTTGGGGGCTGAAAGTGATGTACACGTCATTCACTACCGGTTCGATGCCGATTGCTGGATGGCATACAGATCAAGATCACAAGAATCACTTTGGCCTGACTTGGTTCGTTGCTTTCTCAATCGTCCTGCTGCCAGCATACCTCTACGCGATCAGCTTTGGACTGCAGGCGTTTCAGAAGAAAGGTGCTGTGACAATTCCGCGTGAGCAGAGCCGTTTGGCAACTGCATTTGGCGTGGCAACGCTGCTTTGCCTGCTGACTTTTTGTGCGCGCGTGGCGGTCACGGCCTGGTTTCCAAGCCCGATGCATATCCCGTTTGAAGAATATCAAGGTGGGTTTGTGCCGGGCATCGTTGCAACGATCATTCTGTTGTTCGTGGAAGCGGGCGTGCTCTTCGCCATCAAACATCAGACGCAACGCAAGAGGCAACCGATGGCGTTGTTGATTCCTGGGCTGTTCGCGTTGCTGCTGCTGGCTTGGGCTGGCTGGATCACATTCACAGCGTTTAAGGAAGGTTCATTACCAGTCGTGGGCTGGCAGACTGATCATCCACGGTTGTTTGGAGCGGCTTGGCTTGTGGCATTTTTTATCGTACTCCTGCCTGCCTACCTATATTCCGCAGGGCTTGGGCTGCTCGGCATCTTGGAGCGCCCACAAGGTGAACGCCCGACAGACCAAAACAGTTGGTTGGTAGCCATCGGGTTCACGGCATTGCTCGGGTTGCTGACGTTTTGCACACGCGTCGCCGTGACCTCATGGTTTAATGAGCCCATGCATCCGCCGCTGGAACATTTTCAAGGCGGATGGGTTTCCGGCTTGATCACGACGACTGTGTTGGGAGCAGTTGTGGTTCTATTTCATCGCGTGGCGCGTGCGTTTTGAGCAATGGAGACCGGCTTTTTGCTTGTTGGCCAGCTCATCGCAAACTACTTTCTGCGCTCAAGATTAAAATCATGACACAGCAGCAACTGGAACTGACCCCGCTACCAGACCGGGAAAACAATCGTATCCTCCAAAGGTGATCCATGGGTTGGCGTCTAAAAAGTTTTCAATTCAAGGTATTCTCCGCGCTCCCGGGTGGCACACGTCTTTACAACTTCGCGCAGGATCACATCACAAAAAGCACGCACGCTTCTGTACCTCGGGTGGATCAGAAAATAAAAGTGGGCTTGGAGTTCTGGGATTGGCTCAAAAGTGAGAACATGTCTGAACGGTTAGTTCGCGGACGGCTCTTGGACATCGGATCGGGCTGGCATCCGACCATTCCACTGCTTTGGCATTCATTTGGTAACGATCAGCAAACGCTCGTGGACATCTGCCCTAACATGAACGCGCGGCAGGTCGCCGATACGGTTAAATACTTTCGGGAAGTCGTTGAGAATCCAAAATGGGCGCATCGCGCGGATTTGAAACGCATCCCTGAAATACCTGCCATCACAGGCTCAGATGCAACATCCGCCCTT
>JANPGI010000549.1:0-4839 GCA_031423875.1 Verrucomicrobiota bacterium
CAGCCGCCGCCGGCTTGCACGTAGGCTTTGCCGTCCTTGAGCAACGCGGTGCGGATGGTGATGCAGGTGTCCAGATTGCCGTTGAAACTGAAGTAGCCCACGCAACCGCCATACGGCCCACGCGTCGTGCCTTCAAGATCGGCGATGATCTGCATGGCGCGAATCTTCGGCGCGCCGCTCACCGTGCCCGCCGGGAACGTCGCGCGCATCAGGTCGTAATTGGTTTTGTCGGCGGACAATTTGCCCTCCACGCTCGACACGATGTGCATCACGTGGCTGTAACGCTCGATGATCATCAGGTCCTTCACCTGCACGCTGCCGAAATCGCACACGCGCCCGATGTCGTTGCGCGCGAGGTCCACGAGCATGACGTGTTCGGCGCGTTCCTTTGGGTCGGCGAGGAGTTCCTTCTCCAACGCGGCGTCCTCATCCGCCGTCTTGCCGCGACGCCGCGTGCCGGCGATGGGACGAATCTCAACCTTGTTGTCCTCGCAGCGCACATGAATTTCCGGCGACGCGCCCACGAGGGAAAAGCCGTCGAGTTCGAGCAGGAACATGTAGGGCGAGGGATTCACTGAACGCGCGGCGCGATACACATCCAGCGGCGACGCTTTGGTCTCGACGCTGAAGCGTTGCGAGCCGACGACCTGGATGATGTCGCCCGCAGTGATGAACTTCTTTGAGGCCTGAACGTTCGTGAGGAATTTTTCTTTGGGCTGATTGGACTTGAATGCAATCGGCAGCACTTCGCCCGGAATGCTGACGGGATGATGTTCGCTGGGTTGTTCGAGCAGCGAGAGCAGGCGCTCGATTTCTTCCACGGCGCTTTCGTAGGCATCAGTCGGGCTGGCGGCTTCGTCAATCGCGGCGTTGACGAGCACGGTGATGGTCTGCGCAACGCGGTCGAACACGAGCAATTGATCCGCGACGATGAAATACATCGTGGGCGTGCCGAGTTCGTCGTGCGTCGGACGTGGCACCGTTGGCTCAACGTCGTGAATGAATTCGTAACCGATGAAGCCCACCGCGCCGCCGGTGAAACGCGGCAAACCCGGCAGCGTGACGGGGCGGTATTTCTTCATCACGCGTTCGACGACTTCGAGGCCGTCCTTCACGCAATTCTCACACGGCTCTTTGCCCGGCGCAGGGATGGCGAACTTCTCCACGACCTTGCCATCCTGAATGACTTCGATGCGATTGCCCGTCTGCTTGATGACCGCGCGTGGATTGCAGCCGACAAATGAGTAGCGCCCGAGGTGTTCGCCGCCTTCGACGGATTCAAAGAGGAAGGATTCGCCCTGCCCGCGGATTTTGCGATAAGCCGAGAGCGGCGTTTCAATATCGGCGAGAATGCGCGCGGTGACGGGAATCAGGTTGCCCTGTCCGGCCAGTTTCAGAAATTCATCAAGCGTCGGTGAAAACATAGATGCGTCCGTGGACACAGGGCGCAGAGTAGCGGTGCGAGCAGACGCGGTCAAACAGGCTGTGAGTGTGACTTGCTGCGAAGGCGATAGTCGTAGTTCAGCTCAAATGGTGTCGCAAACCCAACGCTTGGATTTCATCTCGAAGCGTGGAAGTGTGCCCGCTGCAACAGCATTCACCGGCACACGCAACGCAAGCAAGGTCTCAAACGCCTGCCCGATCCGCGCCGTCAGCATCATTACATCACCACACGTCGCTGCGGGTTCAACTTCGATCTGCAATTCCGTCAGCGAATTTTTCCTGGTGATGTGGGCGCGATATTCCGTCACTTCAGGAAACCCGCGCACGATCTGTTCCACAGCCGTCGGATAAACATTCACGCCGCGCACGATGATCATGTCATCCACACGACCAAGAATTCCGCCGATGAGTGCGAGGTCGTTGCGACCGCAGAGGCACTCCGCGTTTTGCACTCCGCGCTTCACGAGGTCGCCAGTGCGATAGCGGAGCAGGGGAGAACCGGTGCGATTCAGCGTGGTGAGAACCAACTCGCCGCTCTCTACTGGTTTGCCCGTGGCGGGATCAATCACCTCGGCGAAGTAAGCGGACTCGATCACATGCAATACGCCGGGGCGTTTGGGACATTCGTGCGTCACGGGGCCAACCTCCGTCATGCCGTGATGATCGAAGATGCGTGCGCCGGGCCAGAGCGATTCGAGTTTTGCGCGCGTCGCGGGAATACTTCCGCCGGGTTCGCCTGCCACGATGATTGTTTTCACGCCGAGCGAGCGCGTCTCGATTTTTTCTTCGGCAGCGACTTCGGCGAGTCGCAGTGCGTAGGTGGGCGTACAGCAGAGGACGTTGGCGTTGTTGTCGCGCATCATCCGCAACCGAGCCGCGCTGCTGAGTCCGCCACCGGGCAAACAGAGGCAGCCGAGACGCTCCGCAGATTCAAACGCGAGCCAGAAACCTAGAAACGGCCCGAAGGAAAATGCAAACATCACGCGATCTCCCGCGCCGACTTCTGCCGCGAGGAATATCTCCGACCAGCTTTCAATCATCGCGTCCCAACTCTCCGGAGTGTCGAGCCAGCGCAAAGGCCTGCCGCTCGTGCCGCTGGTTTGGTGGAAGCGCGTGTAGCGGTTGAGTGGATAGGTGAGATTCGTTCCGTGTGGAGGATTCGCGAGTTGATCGCTGACGAGTTCCGCTTTTGTGGTGAACGGAAAGCGCGCGGAAAAATCCGCGAGCGACGCGATGTCGAATCCGACGCCTGCCGCCTGAAGTTTCTGCGTGTAAAATTTGTTGGCCGGAATCAGTTCAACGACGAGGGAACGAAGTTGTTCGAGCTGGGAAGACTCGATCTCGGAACGTGATGGGAGCGGTTCAGGCATTAAGTTGACGGCTTTATACGACTCTGACTCTTGCAATGTTTCTGTATAAAAACTCTCAGGGCGTCTGGGTCAGTCTGCGACCAGATCGCGCCGCATTTAAGGCAAGCATAGCTCTGCCCCAAGAGTTTCGTGCCCCGTTCCAAGGTAAGGGTCAGGAAACGGAGATCATCTGGGCCAAACACAATATCTGAGTAAAACTCTTCACTTGATCGCCTGATTTCTCCCTTCGCTATTTCGGTCCCACCGCATTTGAAACAAGTTGTCATGTTGGAAGATGGCTGAACATCAAACTTAATGTCAGTTCACAGACGTCGCAGAAGTAGATGGCGCCGCGACTGTCGCAGGTTTCGGCGGCGACGGATTCGGTTTGTAATAACTCACCATCGCCGCGCCTACAGCGGCGAGCGCGATGCCGAGATAGAATTGCGGCTTGATCGTTCCCCAACCTCCCGATGGCGGATGAAGCACGATGGCGACGAGCGCGTTCACGATGGGCGCACCTGCGAAGATGATGGACATGACGACAGCGGGCGTGCCTTTCGCGCCGAACGCGAGCAAAACTCCCAACGCTCCAATCGCTCCGACCGTTCCCGCGAGCAGCGACCAGCGAAACGCTTTGGTGGGATAATCCCAGAACGCGACAGAGCCGCCTTTGGCAGCGAGAATCGCGACGGGCGCGATGACTGCGACGAGAAAGTAAGCGAGACCCACGATGAGAAACGCTTTCATGCGTCCGTTCACGGGATCGGCAAACGCGATGGTGCCGTTGTGGAGAAAAATTCCATAGACGCCCCAGCAGGCGACGGTGAGAAACGCGTAGATAAGCCAGTTCATGTTCGGGATATTGGATGTTCGAGTGGGTTCAAGCCTTCAATAATTTTTTCGGAGCCACGGAAATCTTGTCTGCGATCTCTTTCGGGATGTTCGCGGCTTTCATCTTTCCGCCAACCATCTTGATGCAAACGACGGTGATGCGTCCGCGCGCGACTTCGTAAGGTTTAGCTGTGTTGAGTTTTCTCAACCGGAACGCGTAAGTCAGCGCCTTGGATTTTTTTTCTGCCACGAGCAGATGGATTTCCACTTCATCCTCGAACCGCAAAGGTGCGGAGAAGTCAGCCTCTGTGTGAACGCGCGGCCAACCGACAGACGCCGGAGTCTTCGGCGGCGCAACGGTCAATCCCAGCGAGCGGAAGAACGCGTGTTCTGCCGCTTCCATGTAGCGATAAAACACAGCGTGATGCACGATGCCCGCCATATCCGTGTCACTAAACTCGACGAGCCGCCGGATCTTGAATTCGTAAGCCATGTGGGGATTTTAGATTTATGATTTGCGATTTGCGATTTCAAAAACACGCAATGTTGCTCCGGCCATCGCCCCGACAGAAAACTTCTCGATGATGGCGGCGCGTCCATGGTCGCCAAGCGCGGTCGCTTGTGTGGGATTGAGAAGCAACTCCTCAATCTTGTCAGCGAGAGATTTTACATTGCCCGGCTCGCATAACACACCGCCGCCAGTAGCTTCGAGTATTTCCGTGAACGCGGCGTGACGCGGTTGTACCACCGGAACGCCTGCTGCCTGTGCTTCGATCACATAAAGCCCGAAAGCTTCACCGTAGAGCGCCGGCACGGAAAAAACGCTCAGTCCGCGCAGGAAATCAATCTTCTCCGCGCGCGTCAGGTTTGGCAGGAACGCGACTTCGCCGATGTAGCCCGCTTCAGCGAGGCGTTTGCGTAGAGACTTCACGAATGGTTCGTCGCCTGGCCCGCAACTGCCAGCGATCTGCAATTTGAGTCGCGGCACATTGCCGCGTTGCTTTAGCAAGATGAATGCTTCGACAAGTGTGTCGAGACCCTTGTCTTTGCACATGCGTGCAAGGTAGCCGAGAACTGGCGCGGTCTGTTTTCCGACCTCTGGTCTCTGACCTCTGTCTTCGTAACCATCAAGACTGATTCCGTTATGCACGACCGAAACTTTTCCCGGAGGTAATCCAAGTCTGCGTGTCATCAAATCACCGAAGTAACGGCT
>JANPGI010000550.1:0-2080 GCA_031423875.1 Verrucomicrobiota bacterium
GTGTCCGCGTTCACGAACAGCGTGGAGGCTGGAGTCCTCAGCGAGGACCACGCCGGGCTGGGCACGCTCAAGGATTGGTTCGATGACCTGTTCAAAAAGCGGAGCGAGGAGTTCACCGCCGAAAGCCTGCGACTCATGGAAGAGAAGTGGCGAGCCGCTGCCGTTCAACGGGCGCAAACTCGTTTCCGCGTCAGGCGCGAGTTGGTAATTCCTGCCCGAGCGATTGAGCCAGCAATCAATGCGGAAGACCTCGATACGCTGGAAGATGTATTTGCGACGCTGCAACTGCCCATTGGACTGTTGTGCATGGATTACGCGGGCAATACGGTTCGGAACATCAATCGTGTGCGCGTGCTTTTGAAAGATTGGCCGAGAGTCAGCGTTGCGTATGGTAATACGCCCGGCAAACAGCGCGGCGAATTGCAGACGCTGGGTTTTGCCCACGGCAGAAAACTTACGACGCTTGGTGAGGCTGCTGCGCGAGCGACCTCTGATGCAGAAGTTGCTAGAATCTGGTGCTCATGGCTACACAGCGCGCCTGATTCCGAACTGGCGACCCTCAAAGTTGACTTGCTCGCGGCCAAACACGTCTTCTCCCAATTCTGGCGACTTCAGCCCGATGTCCGAGAATTCTTTTTGTACAATGCCCAAGGTACAAAGCCTCACACCCCCTTGCGGCTTTTGCTCAACACGATCGAATTGCTGTGCAACGCCAACGCGGTAGTGCAGGAGTTCTCCTTGGAGGATTTCAAAACCCTTGCCCCGCTGCTTACCCAAGCGGAACGGATTCCCATCACCGTTCGTAAAGACGTGGTTCACTATTTTAATCCTGACAAGGGCAAGGGCTTCCGAACGTGGGAGTATCATGACCGCCGTTTAATTCCGTTGGCCTGGAAGGAAGTGGCTGGCTTGAATTCATGAGTCGAAGGCGGGTTTGCTCTTTCCATTTCCAGCGGCAAGACGTATCAAGCATCGAAACTTTACCCGTTATGACAAAAAAGAATTCCAGTCGCGTGTGGGTGGTCGTGGAAGTGCAAGGCGGCATTCCCGCGTTGGCCGAGGTTTTCTGTGACAGGCCATCAGCAGAAAAGCGCGAGGCCAGTATTCGGAAAAAATTACGCCCGGATTACGACGAAGTGGGCGTGTTTGAAACCACGATTAAAGCTGCCAAATCTGCGCGCAAGGCCAGATGATTCGGCTGCGTGTTCACACATGAGAGAGTTAAAAGTGTTTTAGCCTGCGGCGTATTCAAGACTGGCGCGGATGTCTGCGGATTCCAGAAAAGGATAGTCCGTTAGGATTTCTTTTTCGGTCGCACCACCGGCCAACATGTCTAAAACATCTTTGACCCGAATCCGGTAATGCCGGATGCAGGGTCGCCCGCCGCATTGCTCCGGGTCAAACGTGATGCGATCTGTGTTCTTCATGCGTTTCAATTAAGCCTGTCTCGACGAATTGACAAGCTTGAGTTTGGATAAATGCAGATATTTCAACATGCCAAAGCCGGTCAGAGTTT
Organism: Verrucomicrobiota bacterium; assembly: GCA_031423875.1. Taxonomy (GTDB): domain Bacteria; phylum Verrucomicrobiota; class Verrucomicrobiia; order Limisphaerales; family JADLHS01; genus JADLHS01. The sequence goes on from JANPGI010000550.1 coordinate 1,517, forward strand.
CTTCAACACATCTTTGACCCGCGTCCATGCTTCGTCGCGCGCTTTTTTGTTGGCGGCGTTCGCATCCGGGGCTTCGCCCGCCCGCATGAAGCCGTGGCCAGCGCCCTCGTAGATGACCGGCTCGTAAGTCTTGCCCGCTTTCTTCATCAACTCCGTGGACTTGGGGATCGTGGCGTTCACGCGGTTGTCATTCCCGCCGTAAAAGCCAAACACAGGACACGCGATGCGTGCGATGTCGTCCTCCTTATCCGGGCCTGAACCATAGAAAGCAAATCCAGCCTTGATGTTCTTGTTGTTCGTCGCAAAGCGGAACGTCTGTGTGCCGCCCCAGCAAAATCCGCCCACAGCCACCTTGCCATTGCACGCCGGAAGTTTCGCCGCGTAATCCACCGCTGCGTTCAAGTCCGCCGTGATCTGTTCGGGCTTCAACGAGGAGATAGCCTTGCGCACCGCGTCACCGCCGCCGAGTTCTGCCGTGCCGCCACCATTTGTTGCGCAGCCGGAAAGAAAATCCGGCGCGATGGCGATGTAACCCGCCTCCGCCAGTTGATCCGTCACACCGCG
>JANPGI010000551.1:0-16239 GCA_031423875.1 Verrucomicrobiota bacterium
TAGGGCGCGTCACTCCGTGCGCGCCGTCGTCTGTATGGCCAAGTCCAGCGCGCACGGAGTGACGCGCCCTATCTTCGGTTACATTCTCACGCAAAGCTGCTTCTCAGATACTCGATGCTCTTGCCCGCGATGATCTCAGCACCTTCCTCGAACTTGAAAACTTCCACGGACACGTAGCTGTTATAGCCGACCTCGCGCAAAGCAGCAGCGATCGGTTTGAAATCCACATCGCCGAAGCCCGGGCCTTTGAGATTTTTGTCGTTCGCGTGGAAGTGAGCGAAATGTGGCCACGATTCGCGGATGATCTGCGGCATCGGCTTCGTCTCGGAACACATTGCCTTCACATCGAGGATGATCTTGAACGCGGGCGAGTTGAACGGCTTCACGAACTCGATGGCTTCCGCTGCCGTATTGACGAAGTTGGTTTCCGCAGGCGCCAACGGCTCAAAACAGATCGTCACGCCACGATCTTCAGCGCGGTTCACGGCATCGCGAAACGTCGTCGCCGTCCAGTCCCACGCCTGCTGGCGAGAAACGCCTTCCAGCACGTTGCGCTGTTTGGGCGAACCCACGACCATGATCGTGCCGCCGAGATCAGCGCAACAATCCACCAGTTCTACGAAATACTTCGCCGTGCGAGTGCGGATGGTGGCGTCCGTATGATTGAGATACAACCCTTCCGGCTTCACGAGTAACCAATGCAGCCCGACGATCTCGATCTTATTTCGCGCCGCGAGATCGCGGATGCGCTGCCGTTCCGCAGCGGAGATGTCCGTGACGGCATCGGCAAGCGTGAACGGCGCGATCTCAACTCCGGCATAACCCATTCTCGCTGCGTGCGCGAATGTGTCTTCCAGCTTCCAGCCCTGGTAAATCTCATTGCAGATGGCGAACTTCACGCGAGCAGATTCACGGTTCACGGTGGCGAGTTCAAGATTCAAAGTCAGCGCGCTGAGGTGACAAGAATTGCTATGCGGAACAGTTTCAACACGAAGGCGCAAAGGAGCGGAGACGCAAAGGAATCAGACATCTGAGTTGGTGGACGATATCGAACTGTTTGGCGTGTTTTGAAGCATGGTTTTTCCACTCGGCAAGCTTTGCGCCTTTGCCTCTTGGCGTCTTTGCCTTGAATTCCCACTGCATTGTTCCGGTTGAGCCGCACCAGTCAGCGCGCGAAACTCACTCGCTTTTGCGTGAGCCTCGCGCAACTCGACAGCACATCGCCATTCATCCAAGCTCAAACCACGCTGGCATCAGCAGTGCTAAGAACAAATCATCACATGAAACGACATCGGCAAAACCGACAGGGCAGGGGATTCACGCTGATCGAATTGCTTCTCGTCATCGCCATCATCGCGATTCTCGCTGCGCTGTTGTTGCCCACTCTTGGCAAAGCCAAACTACAAGCCAAGCGCATCAATTGCGTGAGCAACCTTCAGCAGCTCGGCGTGGCGTTCCATTCCTTCGCGCACGATCACGGCGGCAAGTTCCCCATGCACGTCTCCACCAACGACGGCGGCACCTTGATTTCCACGCTCGGCACGAATGGCGTCCCCTACGAGATCGCCCCGGCTTATCAGCACTTGCAAGCACTCTCGAACGAACTCGTCACGGCGAGGCTTTTGATTTGTCCGGCGGATACGCGGATGGCGGCGGAGAAATTCACCGCATTGCAGAATGACAACGTGAGTTACCTCGTGGCGGTGAATGCGCCCCTCGGCAAATCCACCGCCGTCCTCTCCGGCGACCGCAACATCACGCCGGTGAACGAGACTGGCATTCTGGAAATCGAACCGGATGAAAATCCGCGCTTCCGCTGGACAGACGACATCCACAGAGGACAAGGCAACCTGCTTTTTGCCGACGGTCACGTTGAGAAACAAAACAATCCAACGCTCAAGAAAACCTTCACGCTCGTCAGCACGCCAGTCGTCCTCGCCTTTCCGAAAAGCGGCGCGACGCGCCCGACTGCGAGCGGGCAACCGCCGCAAGATAACCCACCGCAAACGCTCGCGCCGCCGCCCACCACCAAGACTCCACCCGTCAATGCGCCGCGCCCCACCAATGCGATTCCCATCCATCCGCAGTACGTGAAGGTCAACCCCGCCACGCAAACATCACTCGCCATCACAGAGCGGGCCGCCGTCGCGCCGGAAAAAATTGTGACCAACGCCCCAACTCTTGTTGCCAAGACCACCGTAGTACAGACGCCGAATGAACAAGTGCCGCCGCTCGCGCCGTTCGATCAGGAATTAGTGGAGTGGCTGCAACTGCTCATCACACGCGGCTATCTGCTGCTGTTGCTGCTGCTCCTGTTGTTGCTGGCCATCGCCGCGTGGCGCGTGTGGAAACGCTGGCAGGAAAGGCGGGGAAAGAGAATGTCTGCGAAAGGAGATTTATGAAAACGCACTCAAACAATTCTGGCTTCACTCTGATTGATCTGATGTTGGTTATCGCCTGTTTGGTGATCGTTGGATTCTTTGTCCTGCCGCGTTTTGCGCGGACTAACTCACGATCGAGCCGGATCAGTTGCACCAACCATCTCAAACAAGTCGGTCTCGCCTTCCGCATCTGGGCTGGCGACAACAACGACAAGATGCCCATGTCAGTTTCCGTGACAAACGGCGGCGCGATGGAGTTGGCGAATGAAGGTTCGGCTCACGCCATTTTCATGGTGATGTCGAACGAACTGAACACGCCGAAGATTTTATTTTGCCCCAACGAAACGAATCCGAATCGTAAATACGCTGTCACGTTCGGGTCGTCGGCATCGCCTGAAGCCAGAGCGTTCACAGCCACGAACAACCTGAGTTATTTTGTTGGGCTTGATGCCGAAGATACCAAGCCAGATACAATCATTACTGGCGACGACAACTTCGCCGTGGGAACTGATATTCCCAAGAAGGGCTTGTATTTGTTAAGCACGAACAGTCCCGTGGAATGGACAAAGGAGCGTCACATCAAACAAGGCAATATCGGCTTGGCAGACGGCTCGGTGCAAGGCTTCAGCACGCCAGCATTTCGTCAGGCACTCATTCGAACTGGCATCGCCACCAACCGCCTTGCGATGCCGTAACGAAACAAGCGCATGAAACAAAACCAAAAGACGGCTGGCCTCACGCTGATCGAGCTGTTGGTCATCATTTCGGTCATTGCAGTGTTTGCCGCGATGATTCCATGCGCACCGCGAAAGGCCAAAGCAAAGGCAAAACAAATATCCTGTTCGAACAATTTGAAATGTCTGGGCTTAGGCTTTCGTATTTGGGCTGGCGACAACGATGAAAAGTATCCGATGGAACTATCCCTCACCAACGGCGGCGCGCTGGAGGCACTCGCATCAGGAGATTTGGTGACAGTGTTTGAAGTCATGTCGAATGAACTGAACACTCCCAAGATTTTGTATTGTCCCGCTGCCGACTCGACTCGAATTCAAGCATCCGCATTTGGTCGCACCGCCCGCCCAGTCAACAGCTACACCACTGTTCCATTCAGCGGCAACTCAAACGTCACTTACTTCGTGGGCTTGGACGCGAATACAAATCTGCCCAGCGCGTTCCTGTCCGGAGACGATAACTTTCTCGTGGGCACGAACGCGGCCAAGTCAGGAATTTTATCGCTCACAACGAACAGCCCGGTGGCATGGAGCAAGACGCGTCATGAAAAGGTGGGCAACGTCGGCCTCGCAGACGGCTCCGTGCAGGGATTCTCCTCCAGCGCACTCCGCAATGCTCTGGCAAACACCGGAGTTGAAACCAACCGCCTTGCGATGCCGTGATTTGCTGTCTCGCACCGACCCCGAGGTTAAACCGCTAATCTGCGCTGATCTCCGCTTATCCATCAGCGAAGATTAGTGAAGATTAGCGGTTCAAAATCGGCATCAGGTTCAGCAAAGCCCATTGCCCTGCACCTTCGTCTGCTGGCATCTTTGCGCGGTTGCTTGTCTTGAAATGAAACGTTCCATACCAATCCTCGAAGTTGAAAACCTCTCGATCCGTCGCGGCGCGACGATGATTCTCGACGCGGTTTCGTGGCGCGTGGCGCGCGGACAACACTGGGTCATGCTCGGCGCGAATGGTTCTGGCAAAACATCTCTGTTGAGCGCGCTCACCGGATACCTGACGCCGACGGGTGGCGAAATCTCCGTGCTGGGCGAACGCTTCGGCGCATCGGATTGGCGGGAGCTTCGCAAACAGATCGGCCTTGTCAGCTCGTCTGTGCGCCAGATGATGGCTGAGGATGAGCCCGCGCTGGACACCGTCGCCAGCGGCAGGCACGCGATGATTGATTGCTGGCACATGCCGCCGCGCGCGAATCGGTTGCAGGCTGCACGATTATTGCGTCAGGTGGAATGCGCTTACGCAGCGGATCGTCCGTGGAGCGTGCTTTCCCAAGGCGAACGTCAACGCGTCCTCATCGCGCGGGCGTTGATGGCGCAGCCGCGTCTGTTGATTCTCGATGAACCCTGTGCCGGACTTGACCCCGCCGCTCGCGAACATTTTCTGCAATTCATCCAACGGCTCGGCAGACGCAGAAACGCGCCGACGCTGGTCTTGGTGACGCATCATGTGGAGGAGATCATGCCGGTGTTCACGCATGTGCTGCTGCTCAAGCGCGGGCGTGTGCTGACTGCGCAACGAAAATCTGCGGTGCTCAACAGTACGATACTCTCGGAAGTTTTTGATTCGCGGATGAAGCTGACCCACCGCAACGGACGTTACGCGATGAGTGTTTCATCCAAGCCGGGCGTGATGGTGTGAACCTGGCGGCGCGGCTTCTCTGCAATCGGAATAGGGATAGCGAGATGGAAGAACGTATTTGGATTATAGCCGAAACTCATAAACTCAGAAGAAACTGGGTTCTTCGCGCTTTTATGAGTTTCTGAGTTTCGGCTTAATTCAATGCCAGTGCGGCCACGCTCACTTATACGCCGGATATTTCGAGAAATCCGCCCAGCGCAGTTGATACTTGGCTGCGTCCACTTTTTCCTGACGACACAGTTCATCAATGTCTCGCTGCATCTCCGGCGTCGGCCCGCTCGTGGAGCGTCCGCTGAAGAATACCAGTTCGCCCGGCATCGGGATCATGTTGGGCGATCCGGAATCGCCACCTTTCCAAGTGTTGACCGAGAGCGGCGGTATGCCCGCACTCACGCGACCTGTCTGTTCGGTCTGGTAGATCGGATGCGGCACAGTACCCAGCGTCGGGAACGGATAGTAGAGTTGAACGTCTTTGAAATCCGCCACCGTCATCGGCTCGATGCTCGACGGCAGATCGCGATCAAACATCAGGATCGTGTAGTCACGATGTTCGCCGTTCGTGGACGCAGTCACGCGTGTGACTTGGCGTTTGATGATGGCTTCGACGAGTGTGTTGTCTGCCGCCAAGAACCAAGCCTTGCGTCCGGCGTTGCCCGTGTTGAACCCGTCGTCTCCCATGCCGTGACCGCGCGCATAAGCGTGACGCCGCGTCAACGCGGTCAATGCCACCTGCCCCGGCGCGCCCTCACCCGCCCAGCACGGACTGATGGCCGTCATGCCCTTCATGCCCCAGATCAGACTGTTCGTGTTCCACGTCGCAACAGGCGGATTTGTCGGCCAACTCGTGGGGCGCGAGTGCTCCGACCATATGACCATGTCGCGACCGTTCGTGTGCGCGAGGAAATTTGTCCACACGCAGTAATTCAATGAGTCTTCGCGCAGACTGTGGAACACGGCGTTGGTGTAGATGTATTCCGTGGGAAACGCGCGGCGATACGCCGGATTGGTGGCGGCACGGGGATGAACCGGGAGGGTGTTCGACATCAATTGAGTGATGCGAAATGCTTCATACCGGACAGGACCGTTCGTCGTAAATCCAATGGCATTGCTCGACACGCTGACGATTTGTATTCCGGCGGATGAAGTCCGGGCACTCGCGATCAACACGAATGCTGCGAGGAAAATTATTTTTAGTTTCATACCCCAAATCCCAATTCACGGCGTCGTTTCCAAAGTTCCGCCGGTTTGAAAATGCCGACAGGCGTGATGATACCCGTGATCAATTCCGCAGGCGTGACATCAAATCCCGGATTGCGCGCACTGCTCCCCGGATTCGCCACCCGCACGTAAGTCCGCTTCCCTTTCTTCTGACCTCTGCCCTCCGACATCTGCCCTTCGGCCACGCCCCACGCTCCCAGAACTTCACTCTCGTGCCGGTCTTCGATGGGAATGTCGAAACCGCGCTTGAGATTCCAATCAATTGTCGAAAGCGGAATCGCCACGTAGAATGGAATCCTGTGTCGCTTCGCCAACACTGCTTTCGTGTAAGTCCCGATCTTATTCGCCACCTCGCCTGTGCGACCCAGCGTGCGATCACTACCTACGATCACGAGATCAATTTCCCCGCGTTGCATGAGATGCCCGGCAGCGTTGTCCGCGATGATCTGATGCGAGATGCCTTGTTGCGCAAGCTCCCAAGCCGTGAGCGTCGCTCCTTGTGAACGCGGCCTCGTCTCGTCGCAGAACACATGAAACTTCCGTCCCGCCGCCTGCGCCGCATACATTGGCGCGGTGGCTGAACCCACATCCACGAACGCCAGCCAACCTGCGTTGCAATGCGTGAGAACCCTCATGCCATTGCGGATCAATTGAATCCCATGCGCGCCGATCTCACGACAATGCCGCGCGTCTTCGTTGGCGAATTCCTCCGCGGCTGCGAGCGCGATGGCTTGTTTCTCGGCTACCGAATCGCCGCGCCGCATCGCACGCAACACGTCAGTCATCGCGTTCACGGGATCAACCGCCGTGGGCCGCGCTTCAGCCAGCGTCTTGAAAACTTCTGCGACATGGCGGGAAAACTTTTTCCCATCCGCACCGCGAAACGCGAGAGCGCCTTGTGCGAGTCCGTAAGCTGCCGTTGCGCCGATCGCGCCCGCGCCGCGCACGACCATGTCAGTGATTGCGGCAGCCGTTTCACGATAATTCTGTGTGGCGACGATCTTAAACTCGTGCGGCAACAACCGTTGTTCGATGAGCAACACGCGATTGCGCTTCGCGTCAAAAGTGACGGTGCGATAGTGGCGCGTGCGTCCACGGACAGTGACGTTCATGGCTCCAAGCTACGGAAGCGCGTGAGCGGAGGACAGTAGGAAAAGCTCCGCACAATCTTACCGGCCACTTAGTTTCGATACATCCACATCCATGATTGTATAACGCTTCCAGTTCTCGTCGTCGAAATGCCACCACTCAGTCAGCAGGCCGATGAAGCCATGCTTTGTCATCAGGGTTTCAAGCAAGATGCGATTGCGGATCGCTTCTTCCGGCAAGTCGTTGAAATCACGATGCGCCTTCTTGGTGAAGTCATCGAACGCTGTCGGCATCGGCAGCTCTGCGCCGTCAGACAATCGGATCAAAGTCAGATCCACCGCCGCGCCACGATTATGTCGCGAACCCTTTTTCGGATCAGCCACGTATCCGGGGTGGGGGAAAACTTCCCACATTTTCTTCTGCACAGATAGCGGGCGGAAACCGTCGAAGACTTTCAACCCAAGACCTTGTGTCGCTAGTTCCGCCTGCACTGCGCGCAGATTTTCCGCCACAGGTTTCCGCAAGAAGCAGCGCGCCGAGGGATACAATATCTGCCCGGTGAAGTTGTTTGTCGTGGCGTAACGGATGTCCAACACGATGCCGGGAATGAATTTATCGAGTTCAACAAGCTCATCGCGTCCGCAGCCAGGGATGAGCATCGCAACAAGTGCAAACGAAGGAATCATCCCGAACATCAACCGACACGGCGAACGAAGTGGGGTTTGTGATTTCATGATTGTTTTGATTCGGGCGCAATCGAGGCAGATGAAGAAACGGAAGCGCGTGCGTCCAAAAACTTCTTCAACTCCTCCGCCGCCTTGCCGCCGAAGCCGGAGACTTCTGCGATCTGCTCCACCGTAGCGATGCGAAGCCGTTGTACAGACCCAAACTTTTTCAGCAACGCCGCCTTGCGTTGTTCGCCGATGCCGGGGAATTCATCGAGGATGCTCTCGGAGATTTTCTTGATGCGGAGTTGCGCGTTGTAAGAGTTGGCCACGCGATGCGATTCATCGCGCACACGCTGGAGCAATTTCACAGCGGGATGATCCAAGCCAAGACGCAACGGTTCGCTCATGCCGGGCCGATGGATTTCTTCAAACTCCTTGGCGAGTCCGATGATGGGAATTTTCTCTAAGCCAAGTTTCGCAAGCTCAGCACAGGCCATGTTGAGTTGGCCTTTCCCGCCGTCTATCAGAATCAGGTCAGGAAAATTAGAAGATGGCAGTTGGGAGTTAGGTGTTGGGGCTGTGCCTTTTCCGGTTTTCCCCATCTTCCATCTGCTATCTCCGATCTGCTTCTTTACGCGCTTGCTCGTCTCATCAATCAACTTCTGCAACTCTTGCGCAATCGCCTCCCCGCCTTCTCCCATCGCCTCTAGCCCATCGCCTCTAGCCTCATTCAACAACCTCGAATACCGCCGCCTCACCACCTCTGCCATACTCGCGAAATCATCCTGCCCCGTGACCGTCTTGATTTTGAACCGCCGATAGTTCGCGCGGTCCGGCCGTCCGTTCTTAAAGCTCACGAGCGACGCGACCGCAAACGTGCCGCTGATGTTCGAGATGTCGAATCCCTCGATGCGATGTGGCAACGTGGATAAACCCAGCACCGCAGCCAGTTCCTTCAAGTCGCGTTCAGGATCAGCGGAGAGCGGCAGAGAGTAAGGCACGCGCGCGAACTTTTCCGTGCGCTTCGTGGTGCGTTCGAGATCGGAGATCATGTCGCGCAAGTCAGCGGCTTTCTCGTAATTCTGCGCGGCGGCGGCTTTGCGCATCTCGACTTCGATCTGATCCTTCATCTCGTGGCATTGACCGTCGAGGAAGTCGCACGCAGCACGCACTTGTTCGCGGTATTGCTCGTGCGTGACGTTGTTGACACAGGGCGCGGTGCAATACTTCAGATGCGCGTAGAGGCAATGCTTGTAATCCGCTTCGCCCGGCGTGAACACGCGACAGCCGCGCAGATTGAACTGGCGCGTGACGAGAGCCAGTGTGTTCCGCAGCGCACCAGAGTTGGCGAACGGGCCGAAGTAACGCGCGCCGTCGTCCTTGCGGATGCGGGCGAAAGCGAAGTTGGGGATCGGATCGTTGAGATTGACCTTTACCATCAGGTAACGCTTGTCGTCCCGGAAACTGATGTTGTAGCGCGGATGAAATTCCTTGATGAGCTTGCTTTCGAGCAACAACGCCTCCGGCTCGCTCTTGACGGTGTGGATGTCGAAATCATGGATGGCTTCGACGAGCGCGTTAAATTTCAGATCCCAGCCCATGCGCCGCGAGGGATGGAAATATTGGCTCACGCGTTTGCGAAGATCGCGCGCCTTGCCGACGTAGATGACCGTGCCGAACCGATCCTTGTGCAGATACACGCCCGGCTTGTGAGGCACCGTGCTGAGTTTTTTGCGGATGTGATCTGTGACCGGCACAGGGAAAGTTTAACCACGGACGAGCGCGGATGAAACAGCGATTAAACTGCTGCCCGGAAAAATACTTTGAGTTAAACCCCTTTTCCAAAGCCCTTGGCCCGTTTATGTTTGCACCGTGAACTGGCAGACCATCGTATCCCTCGTCATCGTGGCACTCGCAGCGGCGGGATTGCTTTGGGGCAGGTTTCGTCGGCGCAGGTTTGATTTCCGTCGTGACACACATTGCGGATGTTCCTCGCCATCGGATTCCCCTACGCACCAATCCATCATTTTCCACGCCCGTAAAGGCGAACGCTCGCAGGTGATCGTGAAAAAGAAATGACGCCGCGCTTGCGCGGGTCGGAACGCTGCGATAGCTTGCAAACGCATGGCCGTCACCAAAGTCAGTTCTTCCACGCAATTCGTCACACGCGCCTCCGCAATGGGCGGGCGCGATTCCGCCGCGAATGGTCACTGGGTTCCCAACACGGACGTTTATTCCACCGATGCCGGACTCGTCATCAAGGTGGAGCTCGCCGGGATGCGCAGTGAGAACCTTGAGATCACCGTGGAGGGAAATCGTCTCCGCATCAGCGGGGATCGTCCCGATACGTGCCGCGCGCCGAAGGCCAGTTTTCTCGTGATGGAAATCAACTATGGTCCGTTCGAGAGCATTCTGGAATTACCGCACGGTTATGATCTCGGCCAGGCCAAAGCGTCTTACTTGAACGGTTTTCTTAGAATTGAAGTGCCACCCGTCACTCCGGCACCTCACCCGAAAAGCACCAAACTCCCCATCTCGGATGGACGATAGATTTGTGTGAACCTTTTTTCGGGTGACGACTCCAACCAGTAGGTATTTACCAAAGCGAAGATGACTCCGTCCGATACAGAATTCATCAGCATCATGGGGACAACGGGAAATCCCGATGAACCCTCGCGCATCTCGTCACGTTCGCTGCCGGACACGTTGCCCATTCTCGGGCTGTCGGACATCGTGATTTTTCCCGGCGCGGTCGCCCCATTGCTTGTTGAGACCGGGCCGAGCATCAAGTTGATCGATGAAGCGGTGGCGGGAGATCGTTTGATGGGCACGATCCTTCAGCGTCGCGCAGAAGTCCCCGATCCTGCACCGGAAGATCTTTACGATGTCGGCTGCGTGGTGCGTCTGGCCAAGATGGTGAAGTTTCCTGATAACACGGCCCGCGTGCTCGTCGAGGGGTTGTGGCGCATCCGGGTCAAAAGTTACGCGAGCACGGAGCCGTATCTGCGCGCCAAGTTCGAGCTGTTGCGTGACGAACGTGACAATTCCATCGAAGTCTCCGCGATGATGCGTTCGGCGCAATCGCAGTTTCAAGAGATCGTAAAACTCTCCCCCGCGCTCGCCGAGCAGGTGAAGGTTGCCGCGCTCAACACAGAAGACCCCGGCCACTTCGCTGACCTCATCGCCGCAAATCTGAATCTCTCGCTGGAAGATCGTCAGGAGTTGCTGGGAACGGCGTCCGTCAAAGAACGCCTTACCAAACTACTGCCCATGCTCAATCGCGAGCATGAAGTGTTGACGCTCAGTTCCAAGATTCAAACGGACGTCGCCAGTTCCATCGCCAAGACGCAGCGGGATTTTTTCCTGCGCGAACAATTGCGCGCCATCCAGCGCGAGCTTGGTGAAGGCGAATCCAATTCCAACGAGATCAAAGCGCTTCGCGAGAAAGTCGAAAAGACTCCGCTGCCCCCTGAAGTCAAGAAGATCGCCACGCAGGAACTGGAACGTCTTCAGTTGATCCAACCCGCTGCCGCCGAATATCCCGTGGCGCGCAATTATCTCGATTGGATTCTGACCTTGCCGTGGGAGAAGTCCACGGACGACAAGATTGATCTGGCCGCTGCCGAGAAGATCCTTAACAAACAACATTTCGGCCTGGAAAAAGTCAAAGATCGTCTCATCGAATTCCTTGCCGTCATCAAGCGCAAGCGCGTCATCAAAGGCCCGATACTCTGCCTCGTCGGCCCGCCCGGCGTGGGCAAAACGTCGCTGGGCAAAAGTGTGGCGGACGCGCTGGGCCGCAAGTTCGCCCGCATCGCCCTCGGCGGTATGCGCGATGAAGCAGAGATCCGCGGCCACCGCCGCACCTACGTCGGCGCGATGCCGGGTCGTATCCTGCAAACGTTGCGCCGCATCGAGAGCAACAATCCTGTCATCCTGCTCGATGAGCTGGACAAGATCGGTTCTGATTTCCGTGGCGACCCCGCATCCGCATTGCTGGAAGTGCTCGACCCTGCGCAGAACAGCACTTTCACGGATCACTACCTCGACATTCCGTTCGATCTGTCGCGCGTGTTGTTCATCGCCACAGCGAACTGGCTTGAGCCGGTTCACGCCGCGTTGCGTGATCGCCTCGAAGTCATCGAGCTGCCGAGCTACACGGAATCTGAGAAACTCCAGATCGCCCGCCGCTATCTCGTGCCGCGCCAGTTGGAAGAACACGGCTTGAGCAAGAGCGAACTTTCCCTGCCCGATCCGACGCTGCGCCGCTTGATCCAGGAATACACACGCGAAGCCGGTGTTCGTCAGCTCGAACGCAACATCGCCGCACTCGCCCGCAAAGCGGCGCGGAAACTCGGCAGCAACAACAGTCACGTCAAAGCCATCAAGCTCGAACCCGGCGCGCTCAAGACTGAACTCGGCCACGCGCTGTTCGTCGCCGAGACTGCGGAAAAGATCTCCGAATACGGCATCGCCACCGGCCTCGCCTGGACTCCAGTGGGCGGTGAAGTGTTGTTCATCGAAGTGTCACGCATGGCGGGCAAGGGTGGATTTCTGCTCACCGGCTCGCTCGGCGAAGTGATGAAGGAAAGCGCGCAGACGGCGTTCAGCTATCTGCGCAGTCAGGCGGACAAGTTCGGCCTCGATCTTCAAGACGCGTCCAAGCAGGACATCCACATCCACGTTCCTGCTGGCGCAACGCCGAAGGACGGCCCCAGCGCAGGCGTGGCCATTGTTGCTGCGCTCGCCTCCATGCTCACGAATCGCCGCGTGCGGTCGGACACAGCCATGACAGGCGAGATCAGCTTGCGCGGACGTGTCATGCGCGTGGGTGGAGTGAAGGAAAAGGTGCTGGCCGCCGTCCGATTTGGTGTGAAGAACGTCATCCTGCCCGAACAGAATAAACCGGATTGGCTCGAAGTCCCAGCCGAGGTGCGCGCGAAGATCAAGGTTCACTTCGTCAACCACATCTCCCAAGTCATCAAGACCGCGCTCGAGGCGAAATGAACACAAGCGGCGCAATTGTTGTATTGCTCGCGGCATCGCTGGTCACGGAATCGTTTGCGGCTGCCACCAATGATTCTGCGCTGGTCGAAGGTCGCGCGCTGGCTCAACAACTTCTCGCGCTCAAACCGGAAACCGGTTTCACCAACATCGGCAAGCTCGTCATCCGAGGCCCGAAAAAACAGAGGCGCGAAGTGGATTACAAATGTCGCGTCATCGTGACTGAGACCAATTGGACGAGTCACTATTCCGCCAGCCAGGGTACGAATGTGTTGCCAGGATTTTCAATTGAGCACCCCGACGGCACAGCCAATCGCTACTTCGACGACCAAACCAATCTTCTCAGTTCACCTCAGATCGTCACATCGTTCGCTGGATCAGATTTCTCGCTGACTGATCTTGGGTTGGATTTTTTCCACTGGTCGGACCAACGCGTGGTGAAGTGGGAAATGAAACGCAGCTTTGGTTGCAAGGTTCTCGAAAGCCGGAATCCCCAACCAATCGCCGGTGGTTATTCCCGCGTCGTGTCGTGGATTCACACCGAGACGGGCGGCTTGATTCAAGCTGAGGCTTACGACGTGCGTGGAAAATTGCTGAAAGAGTTTCGCCCCACTGAAACGGAGAAGGTCAACGGCCGCCATGAACTGAAAGAGATGGAGATCGAAAACGTGCAGGCGAACACAAGGACGACGCTGGTGTTTGATCTATAACCGGAGTCCCTGATCATCAAAAAATCCCACCCCAAGATTTAGCTCTCGTTCCGTGTGTGGTTCAGTTATGCTTCGGCTGGCATATCGCCAAATCGTATGACACCGAAATTATTCTCCGAACTGGGACTCTCCGCCGAAGTGCTGAAAGCCATTGATAAACTGGGCTTTGAGCAAGCTGCGCCGATCCAAGCCGCGTCCATTCCGCTGCTGCTGGCGGGCAAAGACATCGTGGGCCAATCGCAGACTGGTTCGGGCAAGACCGCCGCGTTCGGCATCCCGGCGGTGGAAAAAGTGGATCCCAACATTCGCGCCGTCCAGGTGCTCATCCTGTGCCCGACGCGCGAACTCGCGATCCAGGTTTCAGAGGAAATCCACAAACTCGCGCTGTTCAAACGCGGTATCAACGCGCTCCCGATTTACGGCGGGCAATCGTACGAGCGCCAGTTTTTCGGCCTCAAGCAAGGCGCGCAGATCGTCATCGGCACGCCGGGGCGCATCATGGATCACATGCGGCGCGGCACGTTGCGCTTCGACAATTTGAAGATGGCCATCCTCGACGAAGCCGACGTGATGCTCAACATGGGTTTCCGCGACGACATCGAATTGATTCTCCAAGCCGCGCCCAAGGAACGCCAGACGGTTTTCTTCTCCGCCACGATGCCGCGTCCGATCCGCGATTTGATCGAGAAGTACGCGCGCAGTCCCGAGAACGTGAAGATCGAACAGAAGGCGATGACAGTGCCGACGGTGGAGCAGTTGTATTACGAGGTGGATCGCCGGTTCAAGATCGAGTTGCTCACGCGGCTCATTGACATCCACGACATCAAGCTTGGCATCATTTTCTGTAACACCAAGCGCATGGTGGACGATCTCGTGGATCATCTCGAAGCGCAGGGTTACATGGCGGACCGTTTGCACGGCGACATGACGCAGGCGATGCGTGATCGTGTGATGAACAAGTTCCGCAAGTCGGGTTTGGAATTTCTCGTCGCCACCGACATCGCCGCGCGCGGCATTGACGTGGACGATGTGCAAGTCGTCTTCAACTACGATCTGCCTTATGACGGTGAAGATTACGTGCATCGCATCGGGCGCACGGGCCGTGCGGGTCGGGAAGGTCGCGCCATCTCGTTCGTGTCCGGGCGTGAACTGTTTCAGATCCGCAACATCGAGCGTTACACGAACATGCGGATTACTCGCGCCCGCATCCCAACCGAAGCCGAAGTCGGCGACGCGCGCGAAAATGCTTTCCTCGGAAAAATCCGCGCGACGCTCGCTGCCGGGGATTTCAAAAAGAACGAACATTTTATCGCGCGGTTGCTGGAGGAAGGTTTCTCCTCCACCGATGTTGCGTCCGCGTGTCTGACGTTGTTGCAAGGTGGCGAAGGCGCATCGAAGCCCAACACAGAGTCCTATGAACGCCCCGAACGCGAGGAGCGTCCTCCGGAGCGTGGCAATTTCCGCGACGGCCCGCGTGATCGTTTCAATGATCGCAACGACGACCGCCGTGCGCCGCGCGCCGATAGTCGCGACCGAGACGCTCGTCCGAATCGTTTTGAAGAACGCGCGCCACAGGGAGAATTTCCTTCAGTGCGAACCTTCAGGCCAGCGCAGGTAACCAAAGTGGTTCGCCCTGCGGCAGCCAGCCCCGTGAAACCTGTGGCCGCAGCGACGACCATTTCCAAACCAGCTCGTGCGGAGAAGCCCATCGTTGCGCCTGTGGAAAAAGTTGAAGCCTCACAGGCTGAAGTTAAACCGGTGGCTGAGATTAAACCTAAAGCCGAAGCGAAATCCGCTGCGGTGAAAACGTTTTCTGACGACGAAATCCTCGCGTCCGTGAAAAAACCATTGCCGCCCGAACGCAAGCCCGCTTTCGAAAAGAGCGGGCCGCCGTGGTCGCCCAAGAAGCGTGAAAGTTCCGCCGCTCCGAGCAAAGGCAAGCCCAGTCGTGCCACGCCAACCGATCAAACGCGCCTCTGGATGAACCTCGGCGAAGCGATGGCGGTGACGCCGATTGATATTGTGAACGCCGTTGCAGGCGAAACCGGCTTGCCGGGCAAAGTCGTGGGCGCGGTGGATGTGCGCGAACGGCATCTGTTCGTAGATGTTTCTGCCGAACATGCCAACAGCATCATCGCCAAATTGAATCGCGCCGAGATCAAGGGTCACAAGGTTAAAGTCAAAGTGGCGTGACCTAAAACCTCGTAGCAGCGGACGTGAGTCCGCTCCATCCGGAGTTGGGGAAAGTTAGAGCCGACTGACGTCGGCTGCTACGAAACGAATAAGATGAGCGAAGAAACGAACCCCCCTCACCTTGCCCCCTCCCCATCCGATGGGGAGAGTGTGGCTGATAGCCCCGGTGAAGAGAACTCGATGCCCACCAAATCCGTCGAGCGCCTATTCCCGTTCGTGGTGAAGTCGCGCGCGTTCATCGTGGGGCGCGATATTTTGGCGCGTAGCAAGAGCAACCTGCATTTCATCCTCATCACCACGGATATTTCGGACAACAGCCGCGAACAAATCCTGCGCGACTACACGCATTACCCGGTGGTGCAGTGTTACACCGAGGCTGATCTGGAAAAGTTCTTCGCCGTCAAAGGCACGAAGGTTTTGGGTTTCACGAAGTCCGGTCTGGCGCAATCCATCTACGCCGAGTTGAAGCCACACCGGATCAACAGGCCGGTGGAAACGAAGAAACCACGAATGGACACAAATTCACACGAATGACCGAGAAGGTAGGGCGCGTCACTCCGTGCGCGCCGTCGTCTGTCTTGCCAAGCCCGGCGCGCACGG
>JANPGI010000552.1:0-1515 GCA_031423875.1 Verrucomicrobiota bacterium
CTCGTCTCTCGTCTTGTCTGATTGCAGATTTCATTCCGCATCCCAGAGGAAGCGAAGGGTGCTGCAGGATGCGTTGCATCCGACGAACTCCACCCGCAACTTGGGCACGCGCTGCGCATACCACGCCTTCTCGAAAGGAAAGATGCTCAGCAGCAGATCATGATTTTCCGCCAACGTATAAGCCCGACTCGCCCGCGACGCCCACACCTGCGGCGACACGAACTGCACGATCTTGGGATTCCAATTCTTGAACGCCCCCCGATGGGCGCGCACATGCGCTTTGATCGCCTTGGCGAAGCGCAGATTGAACCCGCCGTAATCCACGCCGATGATCACATCCGGTTGCCGCTCGATGGCGACTTGGAGCAACTGCTTGAATAGTCGCTTGAACTTCCTGAGATTCTTTAACACCTCTGCAAAACCGATGACCGAATGTTGCGTGAGATCAAATGCCAGTTCCACCCCTACTGCTGCCATCTTCGGTCCGCCTGCGCCGAAAAATCTCGGAGCGAGTGCGGTACGCAACGGCTGCACGTCCACCGTGGCGTCAACGGAGTTCGCCACAATCTTCTCCCGCAACGCACCGACAAGTTCCGCCGCGAGCATGTCGCCACTCGGATCCCCCGCAATGAGCATGATGGAAAGTGGTTTCAAAATATTATTTCACCGCAGAGGCGCGGAGACACAGAGGAATCAAATCATCCAATGATCGGCATTTTCCCCCACGATGAATCATCGCGTGGCAATTCGCGCAAACGACCACGAGGTCGGTCAGCCTAGTCTGGCTTGGCGTCGTTCTGTCACCGAGAGGTTTGAGGTGATGCACTTGGGCGTAATCCCGTCCAAGCTCGCCATAGACAATCTCAAAATCAAAACCGCACCCCGGCACCTCACACTTGAGCCTGCCATTTCCCAGCTTTCGCACCTCTGAAACTTTGGCTTCTCGAAGTGATTGCTCACGCTTGCGGTGTCTGACAAGAGCCATTCTTTCTGCACCCTCCATTGCTATAAGTTCTGCGTCGGTAGTCACGATTGCCATAGAACTCCTACCGACGTGTGCTGACCACTTCTCTTCCAATTCTTCAGCGATGTTGTCCGGAATTTTTGTGCCAGATGATTGCGGCGTCCAATTGAAACCAGCCAGCTTTCCGCTTTGAAGCTCTCGCAATTTGAGCGGAGTATCAACTGAAGGATTGATAAGCCGCTCCCACTCGCCGTCAATACCGAGACATTTTTCTCCTGCTGCGGCTTTGTCAGTATCCCAATGCAATCGCAAATGGGGCGCAGTTGTAACCCAACCAGAACCGATGATTCCTTTCGGCTCTTCGCTGACTCTCATCAGAAACAATCGATCTCCAGTAGCGATGCTTTTAGTGTTGCCACAACTCCAGCTTCCAATCACTCCTTTACCAGCCAGCGTTTGGGCACTTGTTTCGGCAAGGTCATCCCAACGCCAACGCCGAGGATTCCAAGTCAGCAAATAGGTTTTCATCTCTGCGCCTCCGCGTCTCTGCG
>JANPGI010000553.1:0-18520 GCA_031423875.1 Verrucomicrobiota bacterium
TGATGTTGCGACGGCAGGAAACCGCTGCCCCACAACCGCGCGTAGAGGGGTTGATCCACCTTGCCTGGCGTGATGAGCACGACGAAGGACGGGAGATTTTCGTTGTCGCTGCCAAGGCCGTAATGAATCCACGAGCCGATGCTGGGTCGCCCGGAAATCTGCGAGCCGGTCTGGAAAAACGTGATGGCCGGATCGTGATTGATGGCCTCGGTGAACATCGAGCGCACGATGCACAAATCGTCCACGACCTTCGCCGTGTGCGGCAACAGATCGCAAACCCACGTGCCGCCCTTGCCATGTTTCTTGAAACCGAACTGCGAACCTGCGAGCGGCAGCGACGATTGATTGCCCGACATGCCGGTGAGGCGCTGGCCCTGACGCACGGAATCGGGCAGTTGCTCACCGTTGCGCTGATTGAGCACTGGCTTGTAATCGAACGTCTCCATCTGCGACGGTCCGCCCGCCATGAAGAGATAAATGACTCGCTTGGCCTTCGGCGGGAAATGCAACTGACCACCGAGGATGCCGTGATCTTGTTTAGCCGCTGCCGCTGCCGCGAACATGCTGGCCGGGTTGACCAGGTTTGCGAGCGCAATGCCGCCCAGCCCCATGCCGAAGCGATTGAGAAAGCCGCGCCGGGAAAGACCTGCGGATGGGAGTGGTCCGGTGCAAATGTGGTTGTTCATTCTCATCTCTCCACCACGAATTCATCAAAGTTCATGATCGCGTTCACCACAGTCGTCATCGCGGCGAACTCGTCAGATGGCAGGTTTTTGTCCCGCTTGGATTCGCCGATGGACAGCAGCTTGGTCGCGCCTTCGGTATCGAACTTGAACAGGTTTCTTTGTTCGGTGAAAAGTTGCGCGAGGATTTTCAACTCGGCCTTATCCGGCGCACGACCGGTCAAGGCGCGAAAGGCTTCACGGTTGCGGGCAGCTTCATCCTTCGGGAATTGTTTCAATAACTTTTCACCCAGCACGCGCGACGCCTCAATGAATTGAGGATCGTTGAGCAGCACCAGCGACTGCAACGGCGTGGCGGTGGCGTCGCGTTTGGCGGTGCAAACTTCGCGCGACATCGCGTCGAAGGTCAGCATGGACGGTGGCGGCGCGGTGCGTTTCCAGAACGTGTAGAGACTGCGGCGATAGAGTTTGTCGCCGGTATCTTGCGTATAGGATTTGCCTGTGCCGGTGGCTTCCCAAAGTCCGGCGGGCTGATACGGCTTCACGCTTGGCCCGCCGACTTTGCGATTGAGCAGGCCGCTCGCCGCGAGTGCGCTGTCGCGAACATGTTCGGCTGGCAGACGAATCTTCGGTGCGCGTGTGAGCAGACGATTTTCAGGGTCGCGCTCGACGATAGCGCGTTTGGTTTGCGTGGATTGTTGAAACGTCTCGGAACTCACGATGAGTTGATGGAGAGCTTTCACATCCCAGCCGTTGTCCATGAACCAACCCGCGAGCCAATCGAGCAACTCAGGATGCGTGGGCAACTTGCCTTGTGAGCCAAAATCTTCCTGCGTCGCCACGAGGCCGCGCCCGAAATGGATGCGCCAGATGCGATTCACGACGACGCGCGCCGTGAGCGGATTTTTACGATCCACCATCCAACGCGCGAGGCCGAGACGATTGCGCGGCTGATCTTTTGGGAACGGCAACAACCAATCCGGCGTGTCGCGGGGGACGACTTCGCCGGGGGCGTCGTAAGCGCCGCGCTTGAGCAGATGGGTCACGCGCGGCTGTGGCAATTCCTCCATGACCATGATCTCCGGGATGTCATAGACGAGTTTGTTCTCGTCCTCACGAAGCTGTTTCAACTCGGCGAGCGCGTCATGGTACGGCTCGTCGTGGCGGGCGATGAAGTAATGGAAGAGGGATTGATTGGTGGAGAGTGCGGCGTAGCGGTTGTTGAAGTTCGTGATCTTCAACGCGGCTGACAGTGCCTTGTCAGTCCTCCCAGATAGGCTCGCAACTTCTGCCGCCGTCAATGCGACATCGAACACTTGCAGATCATCTATCGCGCCGTTCTTGAAACCGCTGTCGCGGAATCGGGACGCAAGCGTGAGCGGGTTTTGCTTCGCGTAACGATCCTTCCACGCATCGGCATAACTGATGTCCTTTGTGAGTTTGTCGCGCACGACTTCGGTTTCGAGCAGAACGCCGTTGCGATAAATCTGAATGCCCGCCGCGCGACTCGAACCATCGTAGGTCACAGCGATGTGCGACCATTCATTCGTGGGCAAAGCTTGTTTCGCGCGAACGACGACTGCGTTGCCCGGCCAGAAATGGATGAGGCCGAACAGCGGTTTGCCGTGATCTAGTGTGAGTTCAAAGCCGCGACTGCCTGCATCTGACCACGCTTTGGATTGATGAAGAATGACGGCGCGATCTTGTGGCTCGGTGGGCTTGAGCCAGAGGCTGAAGGAAAAAGTATCCGTGCGCAGAAATGTTTTTACGCCTTTGAGAATCGCTTGATTATCGCCGCTGAACTTGAGCGCTGAGTTTGTCGGATTGATGGCAACCAACACCGGCCCGTCCTCCAACTTGGCGGCGTTCGTGGAAACACTGTCCGGCGTTGTGTTGCTGACGATGGTATCGAATGCAAAGCGCGCGATGGGCACTGGCAACTTCACCTCGGTTTGCCTGACCCATAATTCATATTGCCCCTTCGCGCTGCGGGCAACCTTGGCCAACTGCGATTCTGCGAGCGCAATTTTTGCTTTCAATGCGGCGTGCTGCTTCTCCTTGTCTGAGGGCCAGAGCATCTGCGTGGGCGTGGGCGTGGCGGTCGTGAAGTGTGAATACATGCCCGACTCGTCAATGTTGTCGAAGAAGGCGAACATCGAGAAATAATCACGCTGCCGGATGGGATCGAACTTGTGATCGTGGCAACGCGCACACTCCATCGTCAGGCCAAGCATGGCGGTGCCGACGGTGTTCACGCGGTCAGCGGCGTACTCGGTGCGGAATTCTTCATCAATGCTACCGCCTTCGTTGGTCTGACGATGCAGGCGATTGAACGCCGTGGCGATGCGCTGTTCGCGCGTGGCGTTCGGCAAAAGGTCACCGGCGAGTTGCCACGTCAGAAACTTGTCGTAGGAAAGATTGTCATTGAACGCCTTGATCACCCAATCGCGGTACGGAGACATGTCGCGCTCGACGTCAGCTTGATAACCATAAGTGTCGGCGTAACGCGCAAGATCAAGCCAGTCCATCGCCATGCGTTCACCGTAAGCAGGCGAGCGCAAATACTTCTCCGCCGCGCTCTGAAGCGCATCGGGTGATTTGTCCGCGAGCACGGCATCCAACTCTGCGGGCGTGGGCGGAAGCCCGGTGAGATTGAACGCGAGACGGCGCAAAATAGTTTCACGCGAAGCGGGTGGCGCAGGCGTGAGTTTTTCTTTTTCCAAACGCGAGCGTATGAACGCATCAATCGGATTGGCGAATGCGCCGACACTTTTGACCTTGGGCACTTCTACGGCTCGGACTGGCAAGAGCGACCAATGGGATTTGTATTCGGAACCCTCGCCGACCCAACGTTTGAGCAATTCCTTTTCCGCAGACGTCAGCGTGAGATGCGAATCCGGCGGCGGCATCAGGTCGTCTTCGTTCTCAGTGAAGATGCGGCGGATGAGTTCGCTGTGTTCGGGGTCGCCGGGTTTGACGACTGCCATCCCGTCCTCGAGGTCTTTGAGAATGCCTTCCTTTGTATCGAGTCGGAGTTTGGCCTTTCGGGAGCCGGCATCCGGCCCGTGGCAGCGATAGCAACGATCCGAGAGCAGCGGACGGATCTGGAAATTGAAATCAACTTTATCCGCTTCCGCCGCCACCGAGGAACTCACCACGCAAAATCCGATCAGCGCCAATGCGGAGACATTTTTTACGATTAGAGAACTCAGTGCCACGCCGCCAGAATAGCAACGGCGCGAGATGAGGAAAGTGGAATGATGCGCTAGGCAGAGATCGGAATGTTTTTCCTGCTTCCATTTTGTTTGCCGGACATTAGGCTGTGTTCAACGAAAGAAACACCGCTGCGCACAGGGCGCAGAAAAAAACTTATGCCCATCAGTCCACGATCCGGACCAGCACACGCGAAAGCCAGCTTGGCTGAATTCCAGCCGCGCCACGCTTCGCTCACAACTCCCCTCACGCTTTCCCTGAAACCCTAAAACGAAAAGGCGAACACTATGCCCACACTCGCAACAACAGTTGACGGTCTTAAATTTCCCAACCCTTTCATCATCGGCTCCGGCCCGCCCGGCACGAACCTCAACGTCATCGTCAAAGCCTTCAAAGAAGGTTGGGGCGGCGTCATCGCCAAGACTGTTTCGCTGGATGCCAGCAAGGTCATCAACGTCACGCCGCGTTACGGCAAACTACATTCCACCGACGGCAAAGAAGTCATTGGCTGGGAAAACATCGAGTTGATCAGCGATCGTCCGTTCAAGCTTTGGGAAGATGAGTTCAAGAAGATCAAAGACATGTTCCCCGATCGCATCCTGATCGCGTCCATCATGGAGGAATACGAGAAGGGTCGTTGGGTCGAACTCGTCGAGCGCTCGCAAGCGTGTGGCGTGGATGCGTTCGAGTTGAACTTCTCCTGCCCGCACGGTTTGCCGGAACGCAAGATGGGCGCGGCGATGGGTCAGGACCCTGACATCCTCGAAGAAGTTTGCGGCTGGGTGAAGGGTGCGTCGAAGATTCCGTTCTGGGCAAAGATGACGCCGAACATCACGCACATCGAAGACCCGAGTCGCGCGGCGTTGCGTGGCGGTGCGACGGGCATCGCGACCATCAATACCATTCGCAGTGTCATCGGCGTGAATCTCGACACGCTCCGGCCTGAGCCGAGTGTCGAGGGTTACACCACGCCGGGCGGTTACTCGTCGCGCGCGGTGAAGCCGATTGCGCTTCGCATGGTGATGGAAGTGGCGCAACTCATCCGCAGCGAATTTCCAGATCGCTCGCTCTCCGCCATCGGTGGCGTGGAGAACGGTCGCGATGCGGCGGAGTTCATCCTGCTCGGTGGCGACACCGTGCAAGTCTGCACCGGCGTGATGAAGTTCGGCTACGAAATGGTCAAGCCCATGTGCGACGAATTGCTTGCGTTCATGGACAAGCATAAGTTCGAGACGCTCGCTGATTTCAAAGGCAAAGCACTCCCGTATTTCACCACGCACGCTGATCTCGTGAAACGTCAGACCGAACGCAAGGCCGCCCAAAAAGCCGCCGCTGCCGCCGCACCCGCGAAGAAAATGGTCCAAGCCGACGGCGAATGGACAGGCGACGACTTCGTGAAACAATCCAACGACTTAGCACGGTAAAATTCAAAAGCATTGGCCACAGAGGCACTGAGTCACAGAGTTTATAAATTAGTTCTCTCTGTGCGCTCTGTGCCTCTGTGGCAAAAAATTATGGCAACAAATCTTGAACCCTGTCCTTTTTTCATCGGCGGTGAATGGCTGCAACCCAAAGTTGCGGGCACGCCCGTGTTCAATCCTTCCACTGGCGACATCATTGCAGAATGCCCCATTGGCACGACGGCGGATGTGAACGCCGCCGTCGACGCGGCGCAAGCGGCCTTCCCCGCGTGGATGGAAACGCCGCCGGTCGAACGCGTGCGGATTCTCGCGCGGTTCAAGATGCTGATGGAGGATAATTTCGAGGACATCGTCCGTTGCAACACGCGTGAGCACGGCAAAACGCTCGTCGAGTCGCGCGGCGACGTGAAGCGCGGCATGGAGGTCGTTGAATTTGCGCTGGGTGTGCCGTCGTTGCTGATGGGCGATGTGATCGAGAACATCGCGCGCGGTATTGATTGCGAGGCGATTCGCCAGCCGCTCGGCGTTTGCGTCGGCATCACGCCGTTCAACTTTCCGGCGATGGTGCCGCTGTGGATGTATCCCATCGCCATCGCCTGCGGAAACACATTCATCCTCAAGCCGAGCGAAAAAGTTCCACTCACCGCGATCAAGATCGCGAAGCTGCTGGAAAAAGCCGGACTGCCGAAAGGCGTGCTGAACATCGTTCACGGCGGCCGCGAAGTGGTGGACGCGCTGCTCACGCATCCGAAGGTGAAAGCGATTTCGTTCGTCGGCTCGACACCCATCGCGCGCTACATCTACGAGACGGGCACGAAGCATGGCAAACGGGTTCAGTCCAACGGCGGCGCGAAGAATTACGTCATCATCATGCCAGACGCCGACGTGGAAAATTCCACGCGCGGCGTCATCGAGGCGGCGTTCGGCTGCGCCGGTGAGCGTTGCATGGCGGGTTCGACGGCGGTCGTCGTCGGCGGTGCGGAGAAAACCGTTTTGCCCACGCTCATCGAAGCCACGAAGCGCATCAAGGTCGGCCCGACGGATCGCGATGCGCAGCCGGACATGGGCGCGGTCATCACCAAGCAGCATCGCGACCGCGTGTTGGAATTGATCGAAGCCGGCGTGAAGGAAGGCGCGAAGATTCCAGCCGACGGTCGTGGCGTGAAAGTCAGTGAAGCCCCGAATGGCTTCTACGTCGGCGCGACGATTCTGGATCGTGTCGAACGCGGCATGACGGTGGCGAAGGAAGAGATTTTCGGCCCGGTGCTGAATGTGATGCACATGGAGGATTTGGACCAAGCCATCGAACTCGCGAACAAATCGTTTTATGGCAACGGCGCGTCCATCTTCACGCGCAGCGGCAAGGCGGCGCGGGAGTTCAAGCATCGCGTCCAGTGCGGCATGGTGGGCATCAACATCGGCGTGCCGGCTTCGATGGCGTGGTTTCCGTTCAACGGCTGGAACGAATCGTTCTTCGGTGATCTGCACATGCAAGGCAAGGAAGGCGTGCAGTTCTTCACGCAGCAAAAGGTGACGACAAGTCGTTGGTTCAGCTACGGCGAAGGCGACATCTGGCACACGGAAGCGAAGAAGTGACGATCTATTTCTTCACTGTTGTTCGTTCTCGAATCCAGACGAAATCTGGATTGTTCGGTGAAGGTGCCCAGTGAGCTAGAATTGTCCCGGGTGTTACCGTGGGTCGGGTGCGTTTATCCACCCAACGATGCATCTCGACATGCCCGTCGGTGAATGACACGGGGCCGACATTCAGATGACGACTCGAGGGGAAATGAAAAGGTACGTCAGTGGTCATGTTCACAATGAAGGCGGGCGAACAAAGGTTCTCTGGCAGGACATCTTGAAAGAGAAAAATTGAACTGGGTCCGACTGCCGCGAGATCGGTTGTTTTCAGGAAGGTTCGATAGTTTATGGTTGGGGTAGTATAAGTGCCGGAGTTTGGGGCGATGTAATTATTCATCGCATAGCTCCGCACTTTCGGAATTTTTTTGCCGCCGGAAAGAACGTAGCTGTCGTCAGAGGGACATTTATAGACTGCGGCTGTTTTCAGTTGATCGGCAAACGCTGCGAGTGCCGGATCAATGAGATAACGGGTATCTATGAAGGCGGGCGTAAAGCCGTGTGTATCGCCCAAAACCCAAAGTCGCCTACCGTTCACCACTGTGCTAGCACTGCCGTTTAGCGCCATCTGATCCCGATTGTCTCCTGCATAAAGCAACCAGACTGTCACAAGTTGTTTCTGATTGTTGAGACAACTGGTGCGACGGGCAATTGCTTTGGCGCGAGACAAGGCTGGCAATAGCATTGCCGCAAGAATGGCGATGATGGCAATGACGACCAGCAATTCAATCAAAGTAAAACCGCAACGCCTGAACTGTTCTAGCTTCGGGCGGAGGCTTTGCGGCATCCGGGTTTGCATGAGCTGACGGTTGTTGGAGTGACGCCCAAAGCTTATCAGTGACGGGCGGCGTTACAAGTATTCTTCCAGTTGCGCCATTTTGAATATTTCCCTTCGACGTTCGCGCTGCTGGTCATTAACGTGTCCGCCGCATGTCTGTCGAAGCGCAACTTACTCCCATGATGGCCCAGTATCGCCGTATCAAAAGCGAACTGCCCAAGGACGCGCTCCTGCTCTTCCGCCTCGGCGACTTCTACGAGATGTTCTTCGAGGATGCGCAAGCCGGCGCGCAGTTGATCAATCTTGCCCTCACCTCGCGCAACGGCATCCCCATGTGCGGCCTGCCCTACCACGCAGCCAACAATTACATCGGGCGTTTGCTTAAGGCCGGGCGCAAGGTCGCCATCTGCGAACAAACCGAGGAAGCCAAGCCCGGAAAACTTGTCAATCGCGAGGTCACTCAAATTCTTTCCCCCGGCACGCACTTCGATGAACGCATGCTCGTCGCGGAGAAAAATAATTTCCTCGCCGCCGTCTGCACCGCTGGAAAAACTTTCGGCCTCGCGCTCGTGGATTTGACCACCGGCGATTTCCTCACCACGGAAGTCGAAGCCGAAGCCGCGCTCCTCACCGAACTCGAACGCTTGCGCCCCGCCGAGATTGTGCATCCAATGGAAGCCACCGCCTTGCGTGATCTGCTCCGCAACTCCGGCTGGACCGTCAGCGCCTACGACGATTGGACCTTCGCGCCGCAGACCGCCGTCTTCACCGTGCGCGAGCATTTCAAGGTCGCGTCGCTCGACGGCTTCGGCCTCAAGGATCGCACTGCCGCCATCGGCGCGGCGGGCGGCGCGTTGCATTACCTCGTGCAGAATCTCCGGCGCGATGTCAAACACCTCACGCGCCTCTCGTTCTATCAACGCACGGATTTCCTCGCGCTTGATTACACGACGTTACGGCATCTCGAAATCCTCGAACCGCAGCATCGCGACGCCCCGCGCAACGCCTGTCTCTACGGCGCGTTGAACAAGACCGCTACGCCAATGGGCGCGCGCCTCCTCCGCAACTGGCTCTCGCAGCCACTGGCTGCGGTTGAACCAATTCGCCAGCGCCAGGAAACTGTCGCCGCGTTCATCGAGAACACTCAAAGCCTCGATACCTTCCGCGCGCAACTCACGAACGTCCGCGATCTCGAACGCACATTGGGCCGCCTCAGCACCGGCAGCGGCAACGCCCGCGATCTCGTGGTCCTGCGGCAGGCGTTGGAACAGATTCCCGCGTTGCGAGGGACACTTAGCTCTGTAGCAGCCGACGTGAGTCGGCTCAAACTTCCGGAATCAGATCAGAGCAGACTCACGTCCGCTGCTACAAATTTATTAAGCGCCCTCACCGCCCAACTCTCCGAATCACCCGACCTCGTCGAGTTGATCGGTCGCGCGATCGTGGACGAACCACCGCTCGCCGTGAAGGAAGGTGGCATGATCCGTGATGGTTTCAGCACCGACCTCGACGAACTCCGTAACGCCCAACGCGGCGGCAAGGATTGGCTCGCCAAACTTCAGCAGGACGAAATCGAACGCACCGGCATCAGCTCGCTCAAGGTGCGATTCAACTCCGTCTTCGGTTATTACATCGAAGTCACCAAGTCGAACCTCGACAAAGTTCCGCCGCATTACATCCGCAAGCAGACCGTCGCCAACGGCGAGCGCTTCATCACGCCCGAGTTGAAGGACATGGAAGGCAAAATCCTCGGCGCGGAAGAACGCAGCGTGAAGTTGGAATACGAACTCTTCCAGCGCATCCGCGAAGAAGTCCTCGGCCAGCTCGCCACGATCCAGCAGACTGCGTCCGCCCTCGCGCAACTCGACGTGCTCGCGTCTATCGCCGAAATCGCGCGCCTGCACGACTATTGCCGCCCGCAAGTCAGCGATGAAGGCGTGCTGCAAATCACCGATGGTCGCCATCCGGTCCTGGAACAAAGCCTGGTGGACGAACGCTTCGTGCCGAATGACACCTTGCTTGGTAGCAGCGGACGTGAGTCCGCTCTAACTCCATCGCCTGAACTTGATCAGAGCCGACTCACGTCGGCTGCTACGCAAGAAAAGATTCCTCAAATCGCCCTCATCACCGGGCCGAACATGGCGGGTAAATCCACTTACATCCGGCAGGTCGCACTGCTCACGTTGCTCGCGCACACCGGCAGTTACATTCCTGCCAAGACCGCGCGCATTGATCTCGTGGACCGCATCTTCACCCGCATCGGTGCGAGCGATGATCTGGCGCGCGGGCAATCCACCTTCATGGTCGAGATGAGCGAGACCGCCAACATCCTCAACAACGCCACGCCGCGCAGCCTCATTATCCTCGACGAAATCGGACGCGGCACGAGCACGTTCGACGGCCTGTCGCTCGCGTGGAGCATCGTGGAATACCTGCACAACATCGTCGGCGCGAAAACGCTGTTCGCCACGCACTATCACGAATTAACCGAACTCGCCCAACGCCTGCCGCGCATCAAGAATTACAACGTCGCCGTGCGTGAGTGGCACGACGCGATTGTATTCCTGCGCAAGATCGTCGAAGGCGGCACGGACAAGAGCTACGGCATCCAGGTCGCGCGCCTCGCCGGCGTGCCGAAGGAAGTGTTGGAACGCGCGAAACAAATCCTGGTGAACCTCGAAGAATCCGAACTCACCCCCGAAGGCAACGTCCGCCAGCCCCGCCGCCAGCAGGAACGCGACAAACTCAAACAACTCGCCCCGCCCCCGCAGATGGATTTGTTTGGGTAAACAAAAGTGGCAATTTTAAGCCTTGCTCCAAATTACAAAATTTCCCCGTTTGTAAAGCAAAGCGAGCACCGCTACGACCGCAATTCCAATCAAGCCCCAAAACTTTACGCGTTCCCATATAAGCCGACGGGCGAGTTCCTTGCTTAGTGCCATTGCTTTGAAATCTGGATAACCATATTGCGTCGCCATTTTAAGGATGTGTTGCGCCGATTGAATGGAGGTGGTGACTGCCTCAATTGCTGCGTAGTCGTACAGGAGACTAGCCACGGCGGGATCGGGAGTTTTGACGAACTGTACGCGTTCGCCGAGTTGATATTGGATGGCAGCGGCGAGTTCTTTGGGAGTCATGGTGTTTCCGGCAACCACAATCTGTTCGCCGAGCTTGCTTGGTTCAAGCTCAAGGACAGAATGCCTCTCAAAATACTTCGTATCTTTTTCTTGAGCAATTTTGGCCTCCAGAATTTTGGCGTGCAGCCATTCCGTGCCTTCATGGTCTTTGGGATTACGTCGGATGCCTTCGTTGATCCATTTTAACGCTTCAATGTTGTTTCCAGTAAGCTCATAGGCCGTGCCCAGATTTGCCGCGACGAAGAATTGTCCGGGTTGCTCTCGCTCCAATTTGTTGAGCAGATCGACAGCTTCCGTGCTTCGCCCCAGAAACATCAATGCCACTGCGTAATCACTTCGGTCATTAAAATTGGTCGAACCACGCAGGCTCGCCTCCATCTCCACACCATCGTTCTTGAGGTCTTTTTTAAGAGCGGATTGCAAACCACGCCAGCCGAAGTAAGAACCGCTACCTCCACCATATTTTGTTCCGGACTTGTTGATGCAAGGAAACGCCGAAGACGTGAGCATAAGTACCACCAAGCAACAGAGGATTGATTTTGTATTCATAGCTCTTACGAAATATGACCATCCTCCACCACAACCGTCACGCAAAAATTCTTAATTGCTCTGAAGCGAAGTGAAAGCTCGCGCCCATCGCGGCAGCCAGTAATTGCTTTTGTCGAGCGATAGCACCACAGCGGTAGCGCGGCCCAAAATCTTCTCGCGTTTCACTGTGCCCCAGAAGCGGGAGTCGAAGCTGTCATCGCGGTTATCGCCCATCATGAAGTATTCGCCTTGCGGCACGACGATGGGCGCGAAGGTTCGCGGTGCGGGTGCGGCGGGCCGGGCATCCTAATTCAAACTCGGGACGCGATGGGCGGATGCCACACGGCGGGATTACTCCTCGGCTCAAGATCGTGTTCTCCAAATCGTGGTACAGGGAATTCGCTCGGCGCATCGGCGTTCAGATGACGAGGACGGTTCACGCCGGTGAGTTGTTGATCCGCGATCTTTTGCTGCAACATCATGAACGCATGGATCAACGCCTCAGGGCGCGGCGGACAACCGGGGATGTGAACGTCCACTGGAATGAAACGATCAATCCCTTTCAGCACATTGTAGCCCTGCTTGAACGGCCCGCCGGAAATCGCGCACGCACCCATCGCAATGACGTACTTCGGTTCGGCCATCTGGTTGTAGAGGCGTACGACTTGCGGTGCCATTTTCTTTGTCACCGTTCCCGCCACGATCATCAAATCCGCCTGACGTGGTGATGGGCGGAACACCTCCGCGCCGAAGCGGGCGAGATCGTATCGCGCCATCGTGGTGGCGATCATCTCGATGGCGCAACACGCGAGGCCGAACTGAAGCGGCCAGATGGAGTTCTTGCGTCCCCAATTGTAGATCTCTTCGAGCGTCGAGGTGAACACGCCCTGCTTCTGTAATTCGCTTTTTAGTCCTTCGTCCATCTTTTCTCGTAGCTGCCGACGTGAGTCGTCGGCAAAAATTAGTCAGCCACGTTCTCACGAACGCAGCTACGGGTTCACTTCCACGTCAGCACGCCTTTCTTCCACGCCCACGCCAGACCTGACACGAGCAGAAACAGAAACACCATCAACGAGATGAACGCTCCTGCGCCCAAACCCGTGAACGCCACCGCGAACGGCAGCAGGAAAATGGTTTCTACATCAAAGATCAGAAAGATGATCGCGTAGAGATAGTATTCCGATTTGAACTGAACCCACGCGTCACCTTTGGATTCCAAACCGCACTCATAAGTGGCGTTCTTGTCCTGACCGGGTTTGTTGGGAGAGAAGAATTTCGCCCAGAGCCGCGCCAGTGCCAGTGGAGTAACGGCGAACAGCACTGCCGCAACCATCAACACGAGGATGGTCAGATAAGAATGATCGTTCGGAGCGGCGCTCATGTTTTAATTGGGTTCAGGCACGCGAAGCCTAAGCCGGATGTGAGGCGCGCATGTGACCGAGAGAACCGATCCAACGCCCAGCCACGCGGCCTTGCGATTCACAGATTTCTCACTAGTCAACATAGGCTCAGGCTAGGGATGGAGTTGAACACGGTCAAGAGTCACATCCAAACCGGCGTCATGTCCGTAGAACTGATTACAAGATTGAACAAGCCATTTTGGTGCGATGCGCTAAACTCAGTCAGTCCAAATATGCAAAATTTTCGCGCCGCTTGCCTTCATCATACTCAGTTCCAGAAATCAGCGTTTTGTTCTCTGTTGCTCGCCCTCGTCAGCAGTTTGGCAATCACGCCTTCCAGTCAGGCAGACCAACTCATCTATAATGACTCGCTCCAGAACGGCTGGCAGAACTGGAGCTGGGCGGCTGTGAATCTGAATCAAACCACCACAAAACATTCTGGCACGAGTGCCATCAGCGTCGTCGCGGATGGATGGGAGGCGGTGTCCTTCTATCATAGCCCCCAGAATGCGAGCGCTTACACGAATTTCTCGTTTTGGATCCATGGCGGCACTACGGGAGGACAGCCGTTGCAGGTTTATGCCGAGAAGGATGGGACGGGACTTCCAGCCGTGGCCATCCCTGCCCCCATTGCTGGGACGTGGCAGCAGGTTTCACTCTCGCTCGCCAGTCTCGGTCTGACAGGCGCGACTAATATGACGCGGTTCAACATCCAGAATACATCAGGCGGTACGTTGGGAACATTCTATGTGGACGATGTCAGCCTCATCACAGACCCCCATCCACCGTTGCTCCAAGGTTTCAGCCCAGCGGTAGGCACGCTCGCAACGCTGACCTCGGTGAGCGTGACGTTCTCCGAACAAGTCATCGGCGTGGACTCAGGCGACCTGCGCCTGAACGGGAATCCCGCCATCAGCGTCAGCGGAAGCGGCGCGAATTACACGTTCACATTTCCCCAACCTTCAGAAGGCGTCGTCAATGTGACGTGGGCGGTAGGTCACGGCATCACCGATCTGAGTTCTCCTGCGAACGCATTCAACGCAACAGCACCGGGCGCGACATGGCAGTACACCATACTTGACTCCACCGCGCCTGTGATCACACAACTGTTTCCCAGCGGCGGTGCGATGATCTCGTCCCTCAGCCAGATCGAAGTGACCTTCAGCGAAACTGTCCTGGGCGTGCAAGCCTCTGACCTGTTGATCAACGGATCGCCCGCCACAAATCTCACCAAACTCGTGGGCCAACCGTATGTGTTTGCGTTTCCCCAGCCCGCCACAGGTCTTGTATCCGTCGCCTGGTCTCCAAGTCACGGGATCACCGACAGCGCCATATCATCCAACGCCTTTGCTGGCGGCAACTGGAATTACACGCTGGACACAAACCTCACGTCGCCTGACTTGGTCATCAACGAATTCCAATGCGCCAACGTGGCAGCCACCGGATTACTCGACGAAGACGGTTCGCTTGAAGAATGGATCGAGATTTATAACCGTGGCACTACACCCGTGAATCTGACGAACTGGGCGTTGAGCGACGATGCCGCACTTCCCGGATTGTGGACATTTCCGGCGCGCACTCTGAATCCCGGACAATATCTCGTCGTGTTCGCATCAGGGAAAGATCGCCGCCCCGTCAGCACCAGTTCGAATCTGCACACCAACTTCAAACTCGCCGCCGGTGGCGAACATCTGGGGTTATACTCCGCAGACTCGCCCCGGAAGCTCGTGAGCGGATTTGATCCCTTCCCGGAACAGCGCAACGATGTTTCCTATGGTCGAGATATTTACGGCGCGTTGCGTTACTTCGCCACGCCCACGCCGGGCGCGGCCAACGGCTTGAGCACCATCGTCGGCGTCGTTGAACCGGTTCACGTCAACGTGAATCGCGGACACTTCACCACACCGTTCGCGCTCATCGCATCTTGTCCCACGCCGGGAGCAGTGTTGCGCTACACCACGGATGGTTCAGAACCGACCGCGAGCAGCACGCTGTTCCCAAGCTCACTGCAAATCACGAACACCACGTTGTTCCGCGTCGCTGCCTTTAAGACGAATTATCTCCCGGCGAAAACAGCCACCCATTCTTACTACTTTAATCTGCCGGAGAACGTCCGCTCACTGCCCGTCATCTCGATCGTCACCAGTACCAATCATCTTTACAGCACGAACGGCATCCTCGGCATCCAGGGCGGAAACTTTAATGCAGGCGCATGGTCATCTGGCGGTGATCCGGCTGCATTTCACAATCCCTCCAAGCACGGCCTCGCTTGGGAACGACCCACATCGCTGGAACTCATCCAGCCCGCAGACCACTCCGGTTTTCAGATCGAATGCGGCCTCCGCGTTCAAGGCAGTGATTATCAACGCCCGCGCATCACACCGACCAGCAAGGTTTCTTTCCGCGTTTATTTCCGCAGCGACTACGGCCCGGGCAGTCTGCAATATCCGCTGTTCCCATTGACCGGCGTGGATCGCTTCGACCAACTCGTCTTGCGCGCTGGATTCAACGAACAAGCCAATCCCTTCATCCGTGATGAAATCCATCGCCGCCTGTCCAGCGACATGGGAAACATCGCAGCCCACGGCACGCTCGCCGTCGTGTTCATCAACGGCGTCTATTACAACAGCTCACCCTGGTATAATCCGACTGAACGCGTTCACGAAGAGTTTCTGAAGGAACACATCGGCGGCGGAGATGACTGGGATGTGGTCGGGCCGTCGTTCGCGTCCAGCGCAGGATTGCCCGGCGTCATTGACGGCGACCGCGTGGATTTTCAAAGCCTCGTCAGCTACGTCAACAACAACACGGTCACCACACAATCTGTTTACACCAACATCGCTCGCTGGCTTGATCTCACGAACTTTGCCGACTACTGCATCCTCAATGCTTACGGGGCGATGGGCGATTGGCCAGGGAACAACTGGCGCGCGGGCAAAGACCGCAGCGCGAGCGGCCCGTGGCGGTTCATCGTTTGGGACGCAGAGTGGGGCATGGGCATCTATGGTCGCTCAATCAACATCAACAGCTTCACCGAAACCGGCGGTGGGCCGAACGATTCCGGCCTCGGCAGCGTCGGCAGTTCCGAGATCGCACAACTCTACGACCGTCTCCAAGTCAGCGCAGAGTTCCGCCTGCTCTGGGCAGATCGCATCCGAAAACATTTCTTCAACGGCGGCGCATTGATGGAGTTGAACATCACCAACCGCTTCATGGAAATGCGGAATCAATTGTTCCCGCTGATGGGCGAGATGGATGTCTCCATCCTCAATTGGGCGCGCGATCGCCAGCCCATCTTCTTTGGGCACATGACGCCGTACGGATTGACTGCCTACACCAATGCGCCAGGCTTCAACCAACACGGCGGACGCGTCGCGCCGGGGTTCAGCCTCGTCATCACCAACAGCGGCGGCACGATCCATTACACCACTAACGGAAGTGATCCGCGTGTGGCATTCACAGGCGCGGTGTCGCCGGGAACATTGACCTACTCCGCGCCAGTCACGCTCAACTCCACCATGCCCATCCGCGCCCGCACCTTGAACGGCGGCGTCTGGAGCGCGATCACCGAAGCCACATTCACCGTCGGCTCGCTTGGCATTCCACTCCGCATCACAGAAATCATGTACAACCCCAGCGGCGGTTCGCTCTACGAATTCATAGAGCTACAGAATACTTCCGGCGCAGCACTGGACTTGAGCGGTATGTATCTCGATGGCGTCACGTTCATGTTCACCGAAGGCACAACGCTCGCGGGCGGCGCGCGGATCGTGCTTGGCGCAAACACCGACACCAACGCTTGGAAAGCTCTCTATGCTGGAGTGAATCCCGTCGGCTGGTTCAGCGGCAATCTCGCCAACGGTGGTGAACGGCTCTCGCTCTTCGATAAGTTCGGCAACCTCATCACCTCCGTGGATTATTCCGACGGCGGTGGATGGCCCACCGCAGCCGATGGCGGCGGACGCTCGCTCGAAGTCATCAACGCGAGCGGCAATCCCGATGATCCCGCCAACTGGAAAGCCAGCGCAGCCAACAACGGCACACCCGGCGCAGCGAACTCCGCCGCACCTGTGCAGATCGTTTATCTCAACGAAATCATGGCTGATAACATCTCAGCGGTGAATCACGGCGGCACGTTTCCCGACTACATCGAACTTCGCAATCCTGGCGTCACCAGCGCGAACATCACTGGCTGGAGTCTCACCGACGATGGAAACGCGCGGAAGTTTGTCTTTCCGTCCACGACCATTCCCGCCGGCGGTCATCTCACTGTCTGGTGCGATGCCACCACCAACACCACGCCTGGCCTGCACACCGGCTTCAGTCTGGACAAAGATGGCGACAGCGTTTTCCTTTACGACGCCAACACGAATCGCATTGATGCGCTCTCGTTTGGATTACAGGTCGCGAATAAATCTGTGGGGCGTATCAGCAGTGTCTGGACTTTGAACAATCCGACGACGAACGGTCTAAACGTCGCTGCCACACTGGCATCTTCAACCAACCTCGTCCTGAACGAATGGCTGGCGAATCCCGCCACTGGATTGCCGGACTGGGTCGAACTGTTCAACAATTCCGCAGCGTCACCCGTGTCGTTGCAGGGGATTTATCTCGGCACGAGCAACAACCTCCATCAACTCACCTCGCTCGCGTTCCTCGCGCCGAAGGGTTACATCCAATTGTTCGCCGATGAATCCGTCGGCCCGGATCATCTCGATTTCAAACTGCCCGCGAGCGGCGAGAGCATCACGCTTTCGGATGCCACCGGCGGTCAGATCCAAAAAATCACTTACGCTGCGCAAACGGAAAATGTCTCGCAAGGCCGTTTGCCTGACGGCAATTCCAACGTGACCAACTTCATCGGCTCCGCCAGTCCCGAGACCACGAACTACATCAATAGCTACTTTGGCCCCGTGATCAACGAAGTGCTGGCGCGCAATATTTCGTTGACCGTCGGCACGCAGATCGTGGACTTCATCGAACTCTCCAACCCTTACCTCAGCAGTTTTAATTTGAGCGGTTTCAGTCTCAGCGTGAATTCATCCCAGCCTGGTGAGTGGATTTTTCCGCCGGGCACAACCATCGCTGCGAGCGGCTACCTGTTGATCAAGTGCGACGGCGCGTCTCCCGCCTCCACAAACGCGGGCGCGTTCAACATCGGCGAATCTCTCGATGGCGAGAGCGGCGGCGTTTATCTCTTCAACACCAACGGACAAGTCGTGAACTTCGTCGAATACGGATTACAACTGGAAAACATAGCCATCGGTTTCACCGGCGGACAATGGCGGTTGTTGACCGCGATCACCCCCGGAGCGCTCAACGCTTCCACCATGATTCTCGGCACCGCCAGCGCGCTGCGCCTCAACGAGTGGATGCCTGATGCCGCGAACGGCGATGCCGATTGGTTCGAGTTGTTCAACACCACGAATCGCCCCATTGATTTAAGCGTGGTTTCGCTGACGGATGATCCGTCGCTCGTCGGTCGTGAGATGTTTCGCCCGTCGCCGCTCACCTTTATCGGCGCGACGAATTTCGTGAAGTGGATCGCGGATGGCGACGCCGGGCAAGGTCGTGATCACGTCAACTTCGGCCTTGATGATCAAGGCGAGTCGCTGCTCATCTACAACGTCGTCAACGTGACCAACTACACCGTCGTGGATGCGCTGGGCTTCGGCGCGCAAACCAACGGCGTCTCCAGTGGACGCCTGCTCGATGGCGCGAC
>JANPGI010000554.1:0-36078 GCA_031423875.1 Verrucomicrobiota bacterium
ATCGCTGACGGTTACGCCAAGCGATTTGATTTCGGCCCAAACCTCGAGATCGTTCAAAAGGTCAGCGACGCCTACGAGCAGGCGATGATTGATGAGCCAGGCATGAGCAACAACATCGCTACGGCGCATCGCAACCTGCTCGGCAATGCCGTTTATTTCCTCTACGAACACGATCGTATCCCGGAAGCTTTGAAGTGGTACAAATATCTCGGTGAGAAATATCCCGACAAGACTTTGTTGCTCGGAAGGCTTGATTCCTTCCCGTCGAATCTCACTTTGGAAGAATTTGCCGTTGGCCGCATCGTTGAAGACGTGAGCGAGACAAGCCGCGATCGTGTAAAAGCGGCCATGGAAGGCCAGCTTGCCCGAAGCTACAAGCAATTGATTCTCGGCGATAAGAAACGCGCCGCCGGACTCCGTCATCTCGCTCAGATGCTCCGCGAAGCTTACATGAAGAAGATCGCTGGCGGCGCAAACGAGAAACGCATCGGCCTGCCGCCTGTCGAAGAAGTAGAACAACAAGTGCTGAGTCGCCTGCTGGATCCGAAGGAAAATTTCTGGCCGTTCGAGATGCGCGCCGCATTGCGTTCAGTTTTGGGGATGCCCCTTGAAATGGTTGTTCCGGCTTCATCCGCCACAAATGCTCCGCCCGTCGCCGCTCCCGCCCCCTCAAAATAACCGGCAAACCCCACCGGCGAGCAGTTGATTGTTGAAGCCTTGATTCTTTCTCTCACTCGTTGAACATGCCGGGAATGAAATCATTTCCAATCGCCCTCACCATCGCCGGTTCGGACAGTGGCGGAGGCGCGGGAATCCAAGCGGACATGAAGACGTTCACCGCACTCGGCTGTCATGGCACCACCGCCATCACCTGCATCACTGCGCAAAATCCAAAAGGCGTGTCGGGTATTCAACCCATCCGCGCGGACATGGTGAGGAGGCAAATCGAAGCCATCTTCGCAGAACTTCCGCCGTGTGCCGTGAAGACCGGGATGTTGTTCTCCGCAGAAATCATCCACACCGTCGCGGACTTTTTTGCACACGGGAAGCGTCCGCCGCTGGTGGTGGACCCCGTCATGGTCGCGACAAGCGGAGCCGTGTTGCTCAAACCGTCGGCGATCAGCGCGCTGAAACGTGAACTGCTTCCTCTCGCCGCGCTGGTCACGCCAAATCTGGATGAGGCAGAACTGCTGACCGAGCGAAAACTTTCCTCCGTTGAACATCTAAAGCAGGCTGCGGTTGAACTCTACGAACGACACGGTTGTGCCGTGCTAGTCAAAGGCGGACATCTCAAGCTTCGTGAAGCGATTGATGTTTTCTACGACGGACGTGCGGTGCGCGAACTGAAAGTCAGACGCATCAACGGAGTTTCCACTCACGGTACGGGCTGCACTTATTCAGCAGCCATCGCGTCGCACCTTGCCCATGGTGAAACTCTTTTCGCCGCTGTGGAACACGCCAAGAGATTCATCACGACTGCGATATCAGAAAGCTACAAGGCGGGGAAACATCCGGTGTTGAACCATCAACGGGCGGTCACTCGGATGTTTAGCCGCTGACGTGAGTCGGCGCAATCTTTTGGGAAGAGCGTCAATGGCGCGGACGGACGTTCACGGCTACGAAATCCGTCGGAATTAAAAACAAAAAATCGTCAGCTTCTTCGGCCCGTGCGCGCCGAGGACGAGGATGCGTTCGATGTCTCCCGTGCGGCTCGGGCCGGTGATGAACGAGATCATGCTCGGATAATTCGCGCCGTGCCGCTGCTTCACCAACGCGAATGCCTCAGGCAAGTCGGCCACCAGTTGTTCGCGTCGCGCAATGACGACGTGATGCGGCGGCAAACAGGATAACGCCCGTCCCCCTGAGCTCCGACTCGTCACCAACACCGTGCCGGTCTGGGCAATGAGCGCGTCGCACTCGGAGATGCCGACGTCGCACTGCTCCAACTCATGCTTGTCGCAACCCTCATCCGTGACAAGCGTCGGCAAGCCCAGCCCGACCGCCTGGGTCTGAGCCAACTGACTCCTGTGTGTCGCCACACGTTGCCATTTTTCGGTGTCGCGTAACGCACGCAATTCCGCCGTGAGTTCACCTGCGTCTCTGACCAGCTTGAACGTCGCCTTGAGATCGCTGGCGTTCTTTGCGAATAACCCAAATCGCTCATCCTCGCTCGCGCCGACAGGCGGCATCACACCGCGATGCTCTGCTGTCGTGGGCAACCCGTGTCCGTGATGCGCGTGAGCTTTGATGCTCAATCCTTCGCGGATGCGGCTGAATATGTTCTCGCGTTCGCTCATTTCCCCTGTTCCTTCCACCACTCGCGGAAACTCTGCTTCGCAATCGGGGGCAGGTCGCGCGTCTTCGTCCACGGTTGTGCTGGATCAAGAAGGCTTCCATTCACCAAGCCGCGCAGTTTCATTCCGATGCGACTCAACTTGGTCGTCAGCGACCACAGTGCCGGACGATTCGCGATGGGTGCAAAGATTTTGAACGCGAGTTTTTGAAAGAAGCTTGGCTTGCCAGTCTTGGGCGCGGAGGCATTGCGCCGGTTCTGCAATAGATGATGATGCAGATCAATCTTCACCGGGCATGTCTCGGTGCAGGCTCCGCAGAGCGACGACGCGTAGCTGAGATGTTTCCATTGCTGCAACCCGCGCAGATGCGGCGTGATGACCGAACCGATCGGCCCCCCGTAAACCGTGCCGTAGGTGTGGCCGCCGACGTTGCGGAAGATGGGGCAGACATTCAGGCACGCGCCGCAGCGGATGCAGCCGAGCGCGTCGCGTTGTTCGGCGTCAGCGAGGAGTGTGGTACGCTGGTTATCCAGCAGCACGACGTGATATTCCTCAGGGCCGTCAGCCTCGCCGGGTTGACGTGGCCCGCCATACATCGTGTTGTAACATGTCAACGCCTGGCCCGTGCCCATCACCGCAAGCATCGGCAGGAACAACGCGAGATCATCGAGGCGCGGCAAAATCTTCTCGATACCGACGAGCGTGATCATCGTCTTGGGCAACGCCGCCGTGAGCCGCGCGTTGCCTTCGTTCTCCGTGATCGAAATCATCCCCGTCTCGGCGATGGCAAAGTTCGCGCCCGTGATACCAACGTCCGCTTGCAGGTATTTTTTTCGCAACGCCCGCCGCGCGACCATCGTCAGTGCTTCGGGATCATCGGACGGCGCGTCGTTGAGTTTCTCTTGGAACAGGTCCTTGATCTCGCCGCGCGTGAGGTGCATCGCGGGGAACACCAGATGATACGGCGGTTCTTTGCGGAGCTGGACGATGTATTCGCCAAGGTCAGACTCCACGACTTCATAGCCCGCGTGCTCCATCGTGTCGTTGAGATGGATTTCCTCAGAGGTCATCGCCTTGGACTTCACGATAACCTTGGCGCTTTTCTCTTTCAGAATGCCGAGGATGATGTTCCGCGCCTGCTCGGCGTTGCTGGCCCAATGGACTTTCGTGCCGCGCGCTTCAATGTTTCGCGCAAACTCAGCGAGATGAGTGTCGAGATGATTGACCGCCTCGAATTTGGTGCGCGCGGCGAGATTCCGTGCGCCCTGCCAGTCTTGAAACCACAACTTCCGTTGGTCGCGGACGACTTCGTATTTGCCCATCGCTGTCTGGATGATGCCGCGATGCCGCGTATCCGGCGCAACCCGCCGGGCGTCTTCGTCGAAATGTGTGGCGGGTGCGCTCATGATTGTGCTAGCACCTCCGCCAAGTGAATCGTCTTGATGCCCTTCTTCTGTTTGTCCGCCAAGCCTTGAATCTGCATCAGGCAGCTCGAATCGCACGAGACGACGTAATCCGCCTTCGTCTCCAGAGCGGAAGCGCATTTCACATCGCCCATCGCGGTGGAGATGGCGGGGAACTTGGCCGAGAACGTCCCGCCGAAACCGCAGCAGGTTTCCGCCGCCCCCATCTCGACAAGTTCCAAACCTTTCACCTTCGCGAGCAGTTCGCGGGGCGGACGTTTGTTGTTCAACTCGCGCAAGCCGTGGCAGCCGTCGTGGAACGTGACCTTGTGCGGGAACTTCGCGCCGAGATCGGTGACACCAAGTTTGTTGACGAGGAAGCTGGAAAATTCATGACACTTGGCTGCGACGGACTTGGCCGCCGCTTCGTGCGGTGTGCCTGCGAAGAGTTGCGGATAAAAGACGCTCATCATCGCGCCGCACGAACCACTGGCGATGACGACAGCTTCCGAATCTTTCAGCGCGTCGAGCATCGGAATGGCGATGGCGCGGCTCTCGTCCCAGTAGCCGGTGTTGAACGCGGGTTGACCGCAACACGCCGGAGTTTTTGGCACAACGACCTTGTGGCCGAGCTTCTCAAAGATGCGCACCATGCTGATGCCGACCTGCGGATACATCAGGTCAACAAAGCACGGGATGAATAGTGAGACGGTCATGGCGAAGAGAGTTTGGAAAATGTTCGCGACGTTGGCGACAAAAAGAATTTAGTGATTGCAGGCAAACGCCTCGTCTACAACCCCAGAACAACTCAAGCCCTCCTTCTCTTCAGGAGCAGCTCGCAGTCATATCCAGTCTTTGAGTCTCTCGCGTAAACATTGTCGGGCGCGATAGAGCCGGGATTCCACCGCCTTAGGCGTTGCTGCAAGGATGGCTGCCGCTTCCACCATGCTGTGTTCTTCCCATTCACAAAGCACGATGGCTTCGCGCATGTCTTCGGGTAAATCGTTCACAGCCGCCCGCACCGCGGCGGCGCGTTCCTCAGACAATACCTGTTCCTTGGGAGTTGGCGTTGTTGCGGGGAGTTTTTCAGCGATCGATTGTTTCGTTGAATCCGATTCTGCATCAAGCGAGACATTCGGGTGCCGCGCGCGCCAGCGGATTTGATTGCGCGCCAGATTTGCCGCGATGGTGAACAGCCAGGTGGAAAATTTCTTGTTCGCGTCGAATGAGGCGCGGGATTGAAAAACACGGACAAATGTTTCTTGCGCCAGATCGTTCGCGTCATCTTCGTTGTTCAACATCCGGCAAAGCAGATGAAACACCCGTGTGGCGTGGCGCGTCATCAAGTCATTGAGTGCCGCGTCATGACCAGCGGCGAGACGCGCCATGTCCACACGATCCTGCGCGTCGGATTCAGTGGTTTCCATGTTCAGGGTCTACAGACTTCGACATGGATTGCTCGATTTGTTCGTGGAAGCCGAG
Organism: Verrucomicrobiota bacterium; assembly: GCA_031423875.1. Classification (GTDB taxonomy): domain Bacteria; phylum Verrucomicrobiota; class Verrucomicrobiia; order Limisphaerales; family JADLHS01; genus JADLHS01. The sequence continues at coordinate 5,180 of JANPGI010000554.1, forward strand.
GGTGAGGCGTTGCATTTCAGCGAGGTAACGCTGGCCTTGCTCTGGCGGCATGGCCTGGCTGACTTCGGCAAAGTGCCGGAGCATCTGCGTCTGACATTGCGCCCGCAACGCGCCTAGTTCGGAAAGCTTTTGTTCGGCGACCGTAGTTATGTTGGTTGCGCCAACCAACGCCGCTTCCAGTTCCCGCTTCTTGGCGGCGATTTGTTTGCACATCTCGGCGCACTTCGGCATGTAACCCTCGTGCATCTGTCGAATGCGTCCCAACTCGGAATCTGTTAAACGAAACTCTTGACGTAACCAATCAAGGTCATCGGCGGAGCTACTCATGTGCTTGGCGCAAAGTCGCGTCGCAATCACGTAGGAGCCGACAAACAGCACCATGCAAGCCGCCAGCACCAGAACCACGGTGATGAAAGATCGCTTGGTCATCTCAGTGCAATGCGTTCGGTGACACGGCTGAGAGATAGCGAGCCTGCGCATTGTTTCGGACCAGCCGTTCTCCCTTATTCCAACCTAACCCCAGTCCTGTCAACACGAGCACCGCCGCAACCGCGAAGGCTAAACGCGGTTGCAGCAACCAGCCCGCGAGCACGTCCAGCCAATTCGCGTGGGTTGTTGCGTCCGTCTTATCGATCCGGCACCAGACATTTTCTTGGAAGCGCGGTGGCAATGAGGGCGCAGGGCGCGACTCGCGCAACAACGTGCCGAGCCGGGCGTCCTCAGGTTCAAGATCGGTTGGTTTCATATCAAGTTGATTGTGCTACTCTGCCCGAGTCATTCATACTTTTAATCTGCCCATTCGTTTGCCGGGCCAGCAAACCGGATTTTCCATTCGCCCACGACCAAATTCTCAGATGGGGTGAACACCCTATAGCGCCCGCAAGGTTCTCCAGCCTATTTTACCGTGTTGTGAAAGACCGGGTGCTTGCGAGCCGGAGACCCAGTCAATTGCAACATCCTGACTAAGATTACCCCGCCGCATCGGGAATCCCGCAAAAAAATCTTCGCTAGTTTTGCGTGGATTGGCGGATGGCGGGGTAAGCAGAGTTAGAGACAGTCATAATCGCTGTCCCCAAAATAAACAAAACAACTAATAAAAATCGAATATGAAAACCATAAAACACACCTCCAAAAACCTCGCGGGCTGCTTCGCCATGCTGTCCATCGTCGCACTGATGTCGCTGCCGCTTTTGGCGCAAGACCAGGAAAAAGGTGCAACCAAACTGATGAAGCTTAATCCAATTGTCACGGTTGCGGATGCGGATGCCGTCCAACCGGGTGACACCGTCGTCATGTCCTGTCCGAAGTGCAAGAACAGTTGGGTGACCGTGGTGACTCCACCAACCAAAACGGGCGCCAAGCCGGAAACCAGCATCGTCGCACGCCATGATTGCCCTGGCTGCGAGCATAAATATGCGACCGAAGGCCACGGCAAGATGAAGACGGAGAAGATTATTCATGTCTGCAAGATGTGCGGCAGCGAAGATGCGTTCTGCTGCGTGATGAAGAAGGGCACCGGCCCGACACCGGGCATGGAGAAGAAGTAATCGGTCTTTTGCCATACCAATCACAATCAGGCGGACGGCGAGCCAGTCGTCCGTCTTTCTTGTTAGGCAAAAATTTGAAGGCTTTGTCGAAACTAAACATAGAAGGATAAAATGACCGTCGAAGACACTATCGGATTTGACAGTGAAGTCGAAGCTTGCGTGGTTTGTGGGAAAAACGTGCAAGGCGGCGGCGGTTTTGCCAAGATCAAGCACGGCGAACGGATGGTATCGCTATGTTGCCCATTGTGCTTGGAAACCTTTCAAAGTGATCCGCAACCGCACATGGGGCGTTTGGAAAAGAACCTGGCATTTTGCGAATTACGAAAGCTGGCTAGCCCGGGCGCGCAAAAATAATTTGAAGGATTTTTCGGCTTGTGGTGTAAGGAGAATGACAGTTGAATCAACAAAACTATGAAAAAGCTCAAAACACTTACAGCCATTGTGCTGACCGTTGTCTGGGTCGCCGCACCGCTCGCCGGTTTTGCGGAAGAAAAGAAAACCGAAAAGGCCAAACCCTATCCGCTCGAAAAGTGCATCGTCTCCGACGAGAAGCTCGGCGAGATGGGCAAGCCTTACGTGTTCACACACGAAGGCCAAGAGGTCAAACTGTGCTGCAAATCCTGCCTCAAGGATTTCAACAAAGAACCCGCCAAGTATCTCAAGAAGCTGGACGGTGCCGCCAAAGCTGACAAAAAGTGAGTCGCCAAAGCCAAACGCCGGTTGGCGCTTGGTGGCACGGCATGTGAAAGATTAAAACCATGAAACGGGCAGCCGCCATCATACTGAGCCTGACACTGATCTGGCTTCATGTGGTGGCGTCTGCTCAAACGACTTCCGCTGCGGGCGAGCCAGTCAAGAGTTGCTGCGGATGCCACAAGGCTTGTTGTGTTTCGCCATCCGCGTCGGCTGCGATTCCCCTTCCCGCCACGCCTGTTGCCGCTAGCGCCTCAGTAGATTTCGTCGCCGTAATTCCCAAGCTGTTGGCGTGGACGCTTCCCGCGACTGCGCCGGCAATTGTTTCTTCCTCCGATCGTTCGGCTTCGTCTCCGGCCGTGCCGCTTTATACGCGACATTGCGCCCTGCTGATCTGATTCTTCCGGCCTGAACACCCGCAGTGTGTACCGCGCCGGTGCATTGCGTCTCGTCCTTGTCGTTCGGCGCAGGAAGAAATCTCGATCAGCATGAAAACAAGAATACTTTGCAGTCTGCTTTTGCTCGCAACCGTTGGCGGAATCGCGGCCACGAATGAAACCACATCCGCTCCGCCGCTCCAGATCACGCCCGCCTTGGTGAATCAATTCGCCGAGGAAATGGCGACGAATCATCCGGCGCTCCTCGCCGCCCGCGCACGCACCAATGCCGCCGGGGCCAACATCAAATCCGTCCGCACTTGGGAAGACCCGATGGCTCGCGTCGGCGTGATGACCGCCGAACGCATGATGCGCGAGGAGGACGGCGACTTGTCTTACGGCATCGAGCAAAAACTCCCCCTGTTCGGCAAACCCGGCGCGATGCGCAAGATGGCTTCCGCCGAACTCGCCGTCGAAGTCGCGAACGCAGACGTGCAATTTCAAACGCTTCGCAGCGAACTGGCCAAAGCGTTGTTTCGCGCCGCGCTCGCCGACGAAACCCTCGCCATCGCGGAGCAAGACCTCGCTTGGCTCGATGTGACCACCAAAGTTGTTGAGGAAGGTTATCGCTCTGGTTCGGGGCGACTCATGGATGTGTTGACACTCCAAAACGAGCAGAGCAAACGCATCGAGCAACTCAAGACCGAGCGCGACAAGCGCACCCAGGCCGTGCTCGTGGTGAATCGCTTTCTGAATCGCGACCTTGCCGCGCCGTGGCCACCGCTGCAATTGCCACCCCTGGCGGAGGCCATTGTTTACAGCGACCGCCTCGCCAGCTTTGCCCTCCGCTACGAGCCGCGATTGCGAAAAATGCGCGAAGAAGTTCGCGCCGCCGAGGCCGCCATAAACGTCGCCCGCAAAGAGCGTTGGCCCGAGGTGAGCGTTGGTTTTGAAAACCGGACCTACACCCGCGAAAACGATTTGCGTTCCACCGAGTTCATGGTCGGCTTCAGCATTCCGCTGGGGAACAGTTCCAAATATCGCGCCGCGATCCGGCGCGAGGAGGAGAAGCGCAAGGCGGCCGAGTTTGAAACCAAAGATTACGCGCAATCCATCCGCGAAGAGGTTCACGGGCTTGTCGTGAAAATTTCCGCCATGCGCCGGGAAGCCTTGCTGTATCGCGATCAAATCATTCCCCGCAGCGAACAAGCCCTCGCCAGTGCGCGAGCGATGTTTGAATCCGGCGGCCTGTTGCGTGACGTGCTGGACACGCGTCGCATGTTGCTCGAAGGAAAATTGATGTATGTCCGCGCCGTGGCCGAGCAATACGAGATGCTGTCCGAACTCGTCCTCTGTTGCGGTCTCGGTGATTTGGAAGCGTTACAGATGATCGGTGCGCAAGCTGAAACTCAAAACGGAGAAACCAAACCATGAAACAAAATTCCCGAACCTTCTTGAAATGGGTCGTATGTGTCCCATTGGTCGCATTTCTGTTTGTCACCGGCTGCGGCAAATCGAAATCTGCCGACTCCAAATCCGAGCGCAAGGTGCTTTACTACCAAAGCGCCATGCACCCGTGGATCAAGTCCGATAAACCGGGGCGTTGCACGATCTGCGGCATGGAACTCACGCCCGTTTACGAAGGCGAAGGCGGACTCGACGTGGGTGGCGACATGATTTCGCTCTCGGATTCATCCATCCGCGTATTGAACGTGCAAACGATGGAAGTCAAAACGCAGGCGCTTACCAAAACGCTCACCGTCGCGGGGACAATTGACGACGACGATTCCAAGCATCGCGTGCTGTCCGCCTACGTTCCGGGTCGCATTGAAAAGTTGCATGTCAGTTACGTCGGCGCAGAAGTGAAGGCGGGCGAACCGCTCGCGGAGTTTTACAGTCCCATGCTGCTCCAGACCGAACGCGAGTATCGCGCGATTGCCAGTTCGACAAACTCCGACCTGCGCTCTGCCGTCGCCTCACGCCTGCGGCAGGTGGGTTTGACGCCGGAACAAATCGAAGCGCTGCCCGCGAAACCGGCGGACGCCATCACCTCACAAATCCTCGCGCCCATCAGTGGCACGGTGGTCGAGAAGAAAGTCTATGCCGGGCAATACGTGCAGGAAGGCGAGCGGCTGTTTGAACTCGCAGACTTTGCGACCATGTGGTTTCAGTTCCGCGCCTACGAACAAGACCTGCCGTGGATTCGCGTCGGTCAGAAGGTGGACATCTCCACCCCGTCGCTGACTGGTAAAGTGGTGGCGGGCGTGATCAAGTTCATTGATCCAAATCTCGACGAAGCAACGCGCTCGACAAAGGTTCGCGTCGAATTGGAAAACCCGATGGTGGACGGACGACGCTTGTTCTCGCATCGCCTCTACGCGGATGGTGTCGTGCATCTGGATGCTCCCGAAACACTCGTGGTTCCGCGCTCGGCGATCATTCAGACCAGGCCGCAAGCCATCGCGTTTGTGGATCAGGGCGGCGGCGGTTATGCGCGCCGCGTGCTCAAACTCGGTCGTCATGGCGATAAGTTGATTGAGGTGCTCGATGGTATTGCCGCCGGCGACAAGGTTGTCGTGAACGGCAACCTGCTGTTGGACGGTCAGGCGGAAATGAACCGCTCCTATGCCTCGCACGCGATGCACTCCGACGACACGAACGCTGTGCCCGCGTTTCCCGCACTGACCGGCGAGCAACGCAAAGCGGTCAAAGATTTCCTCGCTCTTGCGGATGCGCTGGCCACGTCGCTTTCCGCTGACGATGTGAAGGAATTCAACGCGCAAGCCGCCAAGACGCACGTCGCCACGCCGTCGTTGCTGACGGCGTTTGACAGCACGAATGCCTGGCAGGCGTTGCTCAAACCCATCGAGAAGGTCGGCCATCTTAACGCTGCGGAAAATCTGAAAGCCGCCCGCAAAGCGTTTCATCCCTTCAGCGAAGCGACCGTGGCACTAGCTCAAACGCTGCGCCGTGCGGACAAAGAGTTTGCCAGCGTGAAAGTTTTCCGCTGTCCAATGACCAAGGACGCGTTCCCCGGCGCTCCCAATCGCGCGGACTGGCTACAACTCAAGCCCGAGATTCACAATCCGTGGTTCGGTGCCGAGATGCTCGACTGCGGTTCGGAGGTGAAACCGTGATTACTCGCATCATTGAATGGAGTCTGAAGAACCGCTTCCTCGTGCTTTGCGGCGCGTTGATGCTCATCGCGCTCGGCGCGCGTGCCGTCTTCAGGACGCCGGTGGATGCCATCCCGGACCTCACGGAAAATCAGGTGCTCGTCTATGCCGATTGGATGGGGCGCAGTCCGCAGGAAGTCGAGGATCAAGTGACGTTCCCGCTCTCGACAGGCTTGCAGGGTCTGGCCGGCGTGAAAGACGTGCGCGCGACCTCGATGTTCGGTTTCTCGCTCATCACGATCATTTTCGAGGAAGGCGTGGATACTTACTTCGCGCGGACGCGAGTGCTGGAGCGGCTAAATTATCTTCAGGCCAACATGCCCGAAGGCGTGAAGCCCCAACTCGGCCCGGATGCCAGCGGTCTCGGCTGGGTTTATCAGTATTACCTTGAAGTTGATCCCGCGAAATCTCCCGGTGGCGGCTACGATCTCGGCAAATTACGCGCGACGCAGGATTGGTTCGTCCGCTATCAACTCTCCAGCGTGCAAGGGGTGGCGGAAGTCGCGAGCATCGGCGGCTTCGTGAAGCAGTATCAGATCGAACTGAGTTCCACGAAAATGCGCGCGGCGAATGTGTCGCTTGGCGAAGTGATGGGCGCGGTGCAGAACGCAAATCTCAACGTCGGCGGCAAGGTGATCGAGGAGAACGGCGCGGAGTTTGTGCTGCGCGGCATTGGCCTAGTCAGCAGCACGGAAGACTTGGAACTCATCGCGGTGAAAGCGGTCGAGGGCACGCCGATTTATTTGAAGGACATCGCGACAGTGCAGATTGGTGGCGATTTCCGGCGCGGCGCACTGGACGTGAACGGCGCGGAAGCCGTTGGCGGCACGGTGGTGATGCGCACGGGCGAAAACGCCAAGGCCGTCATTGAACGCGTGAAAGAACGCATTGCCGAAATCGCGCCGAGTTTGCCACCCGGCATTTCCATCAAACCGTTTTACGACCGCAGCACGCTGATTGACCGCACGATTGATACGCTCAAGCACGCGCTGCTCGAAGAAATCATCCTCGTGACGCTCGCGCACATCATTTTCCTATGGCACTTCCGTAGCATTCTCATCGTCACGCTGCCGCTGCCGATCTCGATTCTGATCTCGTTCCTGCTGATGAAGGAATTCGGCATCACGAGCAACATCATGTCGCTGACGGGCATCGCCATCGCCATCGGCGTGCTGGTGGACGCGGCGATTGTCGTGACGGAAAACGTGATTCGACACTGCGAGCGAGCGGAAGAAGAGAAAGGCAGCCGGCTAACGTCCGCTGAAACCTTGAATGTCACGCTCGCCGCCTGCCAGCAGGTGGGGCGTCCGATCTTCTTTGCGATGGCGATCATCATCCTCGCGTTCGTACCGGTGTTCGCTCTGTCGGGGCAGGAGGGCAAGTTGTTTCACCCGCTCGCGTGGACGAAGACGTTTGCGATGGTGGGTTCGACGCTGCTCGCGGTCACTCTCGTTCCCGTGTTGTGCAGCCTGCTGGTGCGCGGGCCATTTCACAGTGAGGATCGCAATATTATCATGCGGCTACTGCTGAAGATTTATGATCCGGTGTTGAACTGGGCGCTCAATCATCGCAAGACGGTCATCAGCGCGGCCGCGATGTTGCTCGCATCGGCATTGCTCATGGCGTTCGGTTTGCCGCGCGCCTGGGTGGCAAAGATTCGGGACGCGGGTTGGATGCACACGGCTAGTTTGGTGCAAGGCTTCGGCAAGGAGTTCATGCCGCCGTTGAATGAAGGCAGTTTGCTTTACATGCCAGTGCTGTTGCCGAAGACGAGTCTTTCGGAAATCCAGCGTGTGATGGCGTGGCAGGATCAAGTGCTCGCGGCTGCGCCGGAGATCGAGACGGTCGCGGGCAAATCGGGTCGCTTCGAGACGCCCACCGATCCCGCGCCGACGGAGATGTTGGAGACGACCATCACGCTCAAGCCGGAATGGATTTCCACGAATCGCACCGTGCTCGGCTTCATCAAGCTGCCGCGCGTCGTCCGCAATCCCGCGTGGCGCGACGGCATGACGGTCGAGAAACTCAAGGCCGAGTTGACCGAGAAGATGAAGGTTGTGCCGGGTTACGTGCCGGCGTTCTTGCAGCCGATTGAGAATCGCATACTGATGCTCTACACCGGTATTCGTGCGCAGGTCGGTGTGAAGATTTACGGCGACAATCTCGACGCGCTGCAACAGAAGGCGTTCGAGGTCGAAGCGGTGGTGAAACAGATTCCCGGCGCGGCAGGCGTGTCGCCATCACGAGTGCAGGGCAAACCATATCTGAACGTGAAGGTGGATCGCCGGGCGATGGCGCGTTACGGCTTGAGCGCGCGCGATGTGCTCGACGCGGTGGAGGTCGCCATCGGCGGGAAGAACGTGAGCGTGACCATTGAGGGGCGGGAGCGGTATCCGATTCAGGTGCGACTGGAACGCGGTGAGCGCGATGACATCGAGAAAATTGGGCGCATTCTCATCGCGACGAAATCCGGCATGAGTGGCAGCGCGGCGGCAGGTGGAGGAATGGGCGGCGGTATGGGAGGTGGCGGCGGAGCAAAAGCGGTTTCCGCCAGCGCCCCGGCGTCCGCAGGCGCGGCCTACATTCCGCTGGCGATGGTGGCCACGATCACGCGTGAAGTCGGCGCGAACGAAATCGCCAGCGAGAACGGTCGCTTGCGCGCCTACGTGCAGGCCAACGTGCAGGATCGTGATCTCGGCGGCTTCGTGAACGAGGTGGAAGCCGCGCTGCGCAAGGTGAATTGGGGCAGCATGAACTACAAGATGACCGGCGAATACGAGAACCAACGCCGCTTCACGCAGACGATGCAGTTTGTTTTCCCCGGCGTGATGCTGATCATCTTCGTGATGCTCTACATGGTGTATCACAGCGCGGCGGAGGCAGCGCATGTGTTGCTGGCCGTGCCGTTCGCGTTAAGCGGCGGCGTGTTCTTGCAAAAGCTGCTTGGCTACAATTTCAATGGCGCAGTCTGGGTCGGTTACATCGCGCTGTTCGGCACGGCCGTGCAAACGGGTGTCGTGATGGTCGTGTATCTGGAAGAGATGCTGAAGAAGCGCATGGAGGAACGCGGCGCGTTGTTCAATTCAGCGGATTTGATTCAAGCTGTGAAAGACGGCGCGCGGCTGCGGCTGCGTCCGAAGGTGATGACCGTGGCCACCATCGTCGCAAGCTTGCTGCCGATTATGTGGAGTCATCGGCAGGGCGCGGAAGTGATGAAGCCGCTCGCGACACCGGTCATCGGCGGCATGTTGAGCAGCCTGGTTCACATCCTGATCGTGACACCGGTGATCTTCTGCTGGCTGCGGGAACGGGAGTTGAAGAAGGCGAAAAAACCAGAAGTTCCGTTGCCGTGAGATGGGTCACATCCTCCATGCGAGCCAGCTTGGTGGAAACCGGAGGGTTGTGGATTCAATTGTTCTTCGGATCCACAAGGTTCGACGGGAAACGAAATCGGGCGACCTCCATCGCACCACTGATGCCGGGGATCAGCGCCGCGATGCCCGTGTCTGCATCTTTGAAATAAAAGAACAACACCACGCGCCCCTCCACCGTGGCGTTGCCGTGATAAAAACTGTGTTCGCGCAGTTGAAATATTTTTGACTCGCCGAAGGTCACGCTCCGCCCCATCGCGGCGGCGACAACCTTGCCTAACACAGCGAGCAATGCGGGTGAATCGTCCTTCTCAGAAGCCAAAACAAACTGTTCATCGCCACCGAACTCTTCGAGGAAATAATGCACAGCAGTCTCGTAATCCGTGGGGTGCGACATCCGGTCGCGCAACACGCCGAGATGCTTCGGGAAATCTTGAGAGGCAGTATTCACGGGCGGGATTCTGGCGGAGAGAAATTACCGAGGCGAGCGAAAGAATCTGGCGTGACTTCGCGCGGGTTTCGTGGAATTCTCACGCCCGCTATGAAAAAAATCCTGCTCCAAAGCACGTTCGTTTTGTTGTTCGGCCTGGCCTCGGCCTGCGCCGCTGAAACCAATTCCGCTCCGGCTGCCAAAGCCGAGCCAAAAAAGGAAACCGCCACGCCGGATTCCAAACCCGCTGTCGCAAAGGAAGTCGCAGTCCTCAAGACGAGCGAGGGCGAGATGGTTCTTGAATTTTGGCCGGATGTTGCACCCAATCACGTTGAAAATTTTAAGAAGCTTGCCAAGCAGGGTTTCTACGACGGCACATGTTTCCATCGCGTCATCAAGGGATTCATGATCCAAGGTGGCGACCCGAACACGAAGGACGAGAGCAAGAAAAGCTCATGGGGCATGGGTGGCCCCGGCCACACGGTCAAGGCTGAGTTCAACAAAAAGTCGCACACACGTGGCGTCCTCTCGATGGCGCGCTCGCAGGATCCCAATTCTGCCGGGTCGCAGTTCTTCATCTGTCACGGTGCGCCGAGTTTTCTCGACAATCAATACACTGCGTTCGGCAAACTCGTCAAAGGCGACGATGTGTTGGAGAAGATTGCCACCTCTGCGACAGAACCGGGTGATCGTCCAGTCAAGCGCGTGAACGTCGAGAGTATCAAGATCGTCGCTGCTGACTCCATCAAGTAACCACTCAACGATAAATTTATGAGCGAAGCAGCAATCATCAAAACATCGGAAGGCGAAATGGTTCTCGAATTCTGGCCGGACGTTGCGCCGGGTCATGTCGCCAATTTCATCAAACTTGCCAAGCAGGGCTTTTACGACGGCACTTGTTTTCATCGCGTCATCAAAGGCTTTATGATCCAAGGTGGCGATCCGTTGACAAAGGACGAATCCAAGCAACGCAGTTGGGGCACGGGCGGGCCGGGCACTCAGATCAAAGCCGAGTTCAACGACAAGGCGCACACACGCGGTGTGCTTTCCATGGCGCGTTCGCAGGATCCGGATTCCGCTGGCTCGCAGTTCTTCATCTGCCACGGCGACCCGCGTTTTCTGGATCGTCAATACACGGCGTTCGGCAAGCTCATCAAAGGCGACGACGTGTTGGAAAAAATCGGCACCACGGCCACGCAGCCGGGGGATCGTCCGGTGAAACGCATGAACGTGGAAAGTATCAAGATCGTTCCGCGCGACTCAGTGAAGTAAGCCACCTCGTTTTACGACGCGGATGAGGCGTGAGCTTCATCCGCGTTTTTTATGAACGGCTCAGTCGCTGGGGGAAGTTTTTCAACTACGGATGGACACGGATAAACACGGATTGAGGACAAAGCGACGGACCAGACGGACAGTTGGGCGTTTCTTGTTTGTTTTATCCGTGTCCATCTGTGTCCATCCGTGGTTGAATTCGTTTGAATGACCGAACTCCAACAACTCGCGCAACTGCTCGTCACTCTCGGTTGTCCTGCGGATAAATCCGTCGAGATGGCCGCACAACTGGACAAGCGCGCCGCGCAGCTCGCTATCGCGAAAGGTCGCACCCACGCAGAAGCGCTTGCTCATCTGTTGCACCTGATGAAGCAAGGCTGGGCTGCGAACAAGGCTTGAAATCTTGGGGCGTCCGGCTACTCTCACGGCGGTTGCGTGCTTAGCTCAGTGGTAGAGCATTACCTTCACACGGTAGGGGTCGCAGGTTCGAAACCTGCAGCGCGCACCATCTTCAAAATCGTCTCGCTTCTTACCGCAAGTAATCCATCAACGAGAGACTCATCGCCCGCGCGCCGCTTTGTAGAGCGGCCTGGTAAGCCGTTTGCGTCTGATTCAACCTCACCATCGTTTGTGCGAGGTCGGAATCCACCTCCTTCGAGACTTGGCCTTCAATGGCTAGGCCGCGATCTCGAACCAAAGCGCTCGTTGCTTCGAGTCGAGCCTGTATCGCGCCGTTGGAGCTGATGTGATACAGGATGTTTGTCTCGTCGTTGGCAAGATTGCCTCGATCCACCGCCGCAACGCCCGCGATGTTTCCAGCGAGAAGATTGTTTTGGAGTGAGATGAGGTGGTTGAACAAGTCCGCGCCGGAGCGGCTGTCGCTGACGAGTCCGTGCGGTCCCGCGCCGCTGGTGTTTTCGCCGGGAGTTTGCGCGGTGAGGGTGACGCCTTCGGAGATTTCTGTCTCGGCCAGCGTGGTGTTTCCCTGATACGCGACACTGGTGACGTTGTTGTTGGCGTCGAGCGTCATCACAAATGGCGGTCGGTCAGCCATGGTGCCGCCGAAGATCGAGTCGCCACGATTGGTCGCGTTCATGATGTGAACGGCTTGCTTGATCATCTCAGAGACTTCTTTGGCGAAGAACTGAAGTTCCTGCGGCGATTTCAAGTCATCCACCTGCGTGGCGATTTCTCCAGCACGATCTGTGAGGGTTTTGATTCCTTTGATGCCACTGAACGATGCCTGTGCCAGTTCGAGCTGGCGGGCTATGTTGCGGGAGTATTGGCCCGTAGAACTGAATTCTGCATTTAGGTCCAATGCGCGCCGCAGCGCCACGGGATCGTCTTCCGGCAACCGGACGCGCTGGCCTGTGGCGGCCTGGCTTTGCAGGCGTGCTTGGCGCACGGCGAGGTTGCCAAGCTGGTTGATGAGCGTGTCGGAAAATGAGTTGGCGGAGACGCGCATAATTCAATTCAAAGTTAAAAATTCAAAATTAAAAATGCCCGATGATGTCGCAATGCGTTCGGGTTTTTGAGATTTTCATTTTTCATTTTAATCATTCATCTCAACGCTTCATGTTCACGAGTGTCTCGAGCATTTCATCCACGGTGGTGATCAATCGCGCAGAGGCTTGGAACGCCTTTTGGAATCGGGTGAGATCAGTCATCTCCTCGTCGAGCGAGACACCGCCGATGGAATCCCGCTGACTGAGCAGCATCTTGTCCACGGTGTCTTGATTGGCGAGGTCGTTGTTCACTGTGGAGAGTGCTTGGCCGAATGTGGCCACGGTCTGGCCGTAGGCTTGTGTGAGCGTCTGGCCAAAGATGAATTCGATCTGGGATAATTGTGCCAGTTGGAGTGCGACTTGATTGTCACCGGTCGCGCCATTGACGCCGGACGCTTGGATCAGGGAGGGATCATTGATCAAGTTGGTGTTCACGCCGATGCTGGCCGCGTCTGTACCGGTAAAAAACTGTGCGCCCGTGCTTCCGTTCAAGCTGAAGCCAGCGGCGTGAGTCACGTTGACCTGAGCGATCAGGATGTTGGCGATGGTGTTGATCGAGGATCGAACGTCTTCAAGGCCAACATCACGCGCTTGGATCGTTCCTTGAATGCTGCCGCCAGTGATGTTCAGGAAAGAGTCTGTGCTTTCAGCCCGGATGTAAGTTTTGTTTCCGACTTGGTAGGTTTCCACCGTTTCGACCACCTGATTGTTGACGATCATGTCCACGCCAGCGATGGCGATATTGACCGCGCCGCCCGAACCATTCGTCAAATCCAAGTTCACATACTTAGCCAGTTCCTCGATTTGAGCCTGGCGCATATCGCGGAGGTCGTTGGCGGTGCCGCCGGAGATCGCTTCCATGCGGGTGATTTTGTCATTGAGCGAGGCGATGTTGGTGAGAGCCTGGTTCACAGAGATCACCTCGGAATCAATGGTCTGGTTCAACTGATTGGTGAGTGAGTTGATGCGTGTGTCCAGTTGACGGAATTGAGAAGCCAACCCATCTGCCTTCATCATCAAAGTCTGACGCTCTGCCATGGAGGTGGGATTGGCAGAGAGGCTTTGGAAGGCGTTGAACAACGCGCTCAAGCTATCGGCAAGTCCATGTCCGCCACCAACACCTTGCGCGGCCGTGGCGCCTTCCGCTCCAGTTGCCATGCGATCAATCTGCGTGCCGAGCGCGGCCTGAGCATATTGAAGTGCCGTCTGTTGAGCCTGCAACATCCCATGCGTGCTGGCTTCCGCTTGGATCTGACTATCCAGGATCGCATTCCGCATGGACACGATGTTGATGACTTCTGATCCAGTGCCCTGTGGCCCGGCTTCACTTTGGATGGTGATGGACGTGGCGATGGCGACGCGTTGGCGCGCGTAGGCTGGGTTGCTGACGTTGGCGAGGTTTTGCCCCGCCACTTCAACACCAGCCCGTTGCACGCCCATCGAGCGCGCTCCCATGTTCAATACGCCAAAGAGTCCTAGCATAATTATCCAATCGCTTGATACATCGCGTGTGCCGGGAAATTTCCGCCCGTGACACTTCCGTTGCCGGAATAAACCGGACTGCCGCTGCCGGGTAAAAGATTGCCGAGCAACCGGCTCATCAACTCCAGAGAGCGACACAACAACAGATGATTCTGCCGTGAGCGTTGATGGATGCGCCCAAGTGACTCGTTATTCTCCTGCACCAGCGCGGTGACGAGCGGGCGATAGTTCACGGGCAGCTTGGGGATGATCTCGGCAAACGTCGCATCGCTCGCGAAGCCAAGCTCGCGGGCGACTTCCGCCTGCGATTCAATGCGCGACTTCCGCGCGAGTTGCATCGCCTGGCTCTGGACTTCGATCCCGGCGGTGGCTTCGAGAAGATTCTCGGACGCGCGCGTCATCACATGATCCTGCTGCTGGTCGAGTCGGGCGAGCATCTCGCCGTACTGCTGCAATTCCTCACGCAATGCGTGGATCAATTTTTCTAGTGCTTCGTTCATGGTTTAAGTTCGCCCGCAACGGGCGCGTGATCGGTTTTGAATTCGTGTTGCAATTGTTTCGCCAGACTTCGTGCCAGACCGAATGCGCCGGAGCGACTGATGCTGTCGGCCAGAGTGTTCGTGACCATGTCCTTGTAGATGCCGTCAGAGGACGACTCCGGATCCGTTTCCGACGAAAAGAGTTTCTTGGTCGCATCTGTGAGGATCTGCCGGAGCATCACGGCTTCAAACTCGCGACTCACCGCGTCCACCTTTTGCCGTTCGCTGACGTGCGAATTGCCGGCCAGCTTCTCGATCTGGAGATCGGCAGCGTTGACGTTTGATTTGAGGGCGGAGATTTCCATGTCAGTTCAACATCAGCGCATGATGAGTTCAGCCTGCAATGCCCCCGCCTGTTTCATGGCTTGAAAGATGGCCATCATGTCGCGCGGTGTGACGCCGATGGCATTCAGCCCTGCTGCCACTTTCTCGATTGTTGGCATCTCCGGCATCACCACGAAGCGCGCCTTCGTCTCTCTCACGTTCGTATCTGTGCGCGTCGTGACTGCGGTGGATCCGGTCTGGCTGAAGGCGCCGGGTTGCGAGACTTCATCCGTATTGGCGATGGAGATGGTCAGCTCGCCGTGAGACACAGCACACGGGGCGATGCGGATGCGAGTGGTGGCGACGATGGTTCCCGTGCGTTCGTTGACGATGATGCGCGCGGGCACATCAGGCTGCACTTCGATGGCTTCCACGAGTGAGATGAATTGCACGGGAGATTTCTCGTGGCCTTCCGGCACGCGGACGCGGACCGATGTGGAATCAACTGCCTCCGCGCTGTTCGTGAACACTAGATTAACAGCCGTGGCCAATCGCGCTGCCGAAGTGAAGTCCGGTTCGCGCAGGAGCAGTTCGACAAAATTGTTCCGCACGATCTCGGTGGGGATCTCTCGTTCCACCAAAGCGCCTCCAGAAATCTGCGCCACCGTGGGATGATTCTTCTGAACGCTACCGCCACCATTACCGCCGATGAATCCGCCGACGGCGACCGTGCCTTGAGCCACGGCATAAACTTTTCCATCCGCACCCATCAACGGCGTCTGCAACAGCACACCGCCTTGTAATGACTTCGCATCGCCGAGTGCTGAGATGGTCACATCGAGCCGAGTGCCGTTCTTCACAAACGCCGGAATCTCGGCGGTGATCATGACGGCGGCGACGTTCTTGGACGAAAGCGCGGCGGCGGGGACGTTGACGCCGAATCGTTGAAGCATGTTTGCCACGCTTTGGATCGTATAAACCGGGTTCTTGTCGCCGTCGCCCGCGAGTCCAGTGACGATGCCGTAACCGACGAGTTGGTTTTCGCGCGCCCCGGCGATCATCGTCAGGTCTTTGACGCGTGAGCCGATGGCCAATGATTCGGTCACGAATCCCAGCAGGCAGAGGAACAAAAGTGTTGAAGCGATGCGTCGCATGATTTTCAGATCAGAATGGAGTGACTTTTTCCCAGACGCGCGTGAACCAACCCTTGCGCGTGTTATCGGAGATCGTGCCGGTGGAAACATATTTGATCGTGGCGTCGGCGATGTTGTAGCTGTAAAGCGTGTTGTTCGGAGCGATGTCTTCCACGCGCACCACACCGCGCAGTACCGCTTCCTGGGTCTCGCCTGCAAACGATGTCGAGCGGCGGCCTTCGAGCACCAGATTGCCGTTGGGCAAAACATCCAGGACGCGAACAGCGATCTTGGCGGTGATTTTCTCCGAATTGCTCACCTTGCCGCCGCCATCAAAATCTTGTTTTGCGCTGAGATTTAACGCTGGGAACTGGCCGTTCTTGGTCAGCAGCCCGCTCGCTCCGGGGCTGTAAAGAAACTTGGCGATGTTCGCATCAATGCTGGAGCTCTTCGCCGTCTTGGTGGAGTTGTCCTTGGATGCGGTGTTGTTCTCCTGCACGAGAATCGTGACGAGATCACCGACAGCGCGAGCGCGCTTGTCTGCGATGATGGCGCGGGAGGAATCCGCCTTCCACAGTGATTGAGCCGGAAGAGGCGTGGGGGAATTAAAAATCAAAAATGCGAAATTAAAAATGACTGACGCGCGAACAAGAATCTGCCGCGCAGTTCGGCGTTTTGAATTTTGAATTTTGAATTTTGAATTCTTAGAGAGTGACATGGATGGTTTCCTCATTTTGAACTTTTCCTCGAAACTCGCGTTTCGATTTCAGGTTGCGGACACGGATGGTTTGACCGAGCAGACCGTCTTCAAGGATTTCCACTTTGACAGAAACCGTGAGTGAACCGTCGCGGACGATGGCATCGGCGACCTTGCCGCGATGGACAATCGGACGCAAGCGAAGCGAACGCGAGGTGAGCGCCATCCCGGCGGGAATGTTTTCGCTGAGTTCAAGAAACGGATTATCGAGTTCAACCGTGGTGAGCGCATCGCGAAGCGCCAGCATGTCGCGACGTTCGCGGGAAAGATCGGCGTCACGCACGAGTTGACCGCGCTTGAGCGCCGAGCTGGCCACATAAATCTCCTGCCAGATGTGCGCCGTCACGGGGATCTGCCATGTGCCCGCAACCTCGTCTCCGGCGCGAAGCTCGAAACGCGCGATGAAATTCGCCGTCACACCAGCGGTGGGAAGGTCGAGCAGCTTCACCGTGAGCGGCTCATCCACGACGATTGTCGAGGGGGTGGGTCGGGAAAAACGCAACTCCAGTTCACCGCGCTCTTTCACATGGTTTTGTTGCAGTGACGCGACGAGCAATTCTTTGATCTCGGATTCAGTGAGTGTGCGCGTGCGGCGGGAGACTTTGATCTGCGTCGCCCCCGCCCAGTTCGTGCTGACGAGTTCGGGGGCGGATTGTCGGAGCAAGTCGTTGATCTGTGCGGTTGTGAATGTGACCGGACGATTGGCGACCGGCGCAGGTGCGAGGCGGATATGGGGAGTTTCCGCCGTCGCACCGGCGACGATCTGGTCCAAATGGATTCCCGTCGCGTCCACTTGTACTGCGGGGAGCAGTGACCACCCAAGGGGCTCGACCGCCGCAGCGGCAGTGAGCGCGAGGCCTAGTGACAGGCAGGGTTGGCAGAGGAATTTTGCGACGGGAAATTTCATCAGCGTAGGAGGTTATTACTGAGTTGCATCATTTCGTCGGCGGCCTGGACCGCCTTGGAGTTCACCTCATAAGCGCGTTGCGCCACGATGAGGTTGACCATTTCTTCGACGACTTTGACGTTCGACATTTCGAGGAAACCTTGTTGCAAATCGCCAAAGCCGCTCTCGCCAGGATTGCCAGCCTCGGCTGTGCCGGAGGCAAGCGTCTCGCGGTACAAATTGCGGCCCATGCTTTCGAGGCCGGACGGGTTTGCAAAGCGCACGAGTTGCACGCGGAAGGATTGACTGCCGTTCGCTCCGGTAGTCGTGACTTCGCCGCTGGACGCGATGGAGATATTTGTTGTGCCAGCGGGGATGGGTTGGAATCCACCCTGCAACACAAGCCCGTCACTCGTGGCGATCCGTCCATCCGCCATTGTTTTGAACGTGCCGTCCCGGGTGAATGCGCGCGAGCCATCGGGAAGTTGCACTTCAAAGAAACCGTCGCCTTTGATCGCCACATCGAGCTGCGCACCGGTATTCGTAAGTTCGCCTGTGGTGAAAATTTTTGATGTGGAGACGAGGCGTGAACCGTGACCGATCTGGACACCGGTGGGAACAGTGTTGCCGCCGCCCGCATCCGAGCCTGCCGCGCGCGCTGTGGAATAGAGCAGGTCCTGGAACTCTGCCTTGTTCTTCTTGAAGCCGGTGGTGCTGACGTTCGCGAGGTTGTTCGCGATGACATCGAGATTCGTCTGCTGAGACTGCATCCCTGCGGCTGATGAATAGAGTGCGCGTAACATAGTTCAGTCTTCAGTTTGGGTTGCCCAGTTCGGAGATCGTGCGGCTCATGCGATCGCTGTGTGCCTGCATGATTTTCTGGTTCGCCTCAAAGCTTCGCATCACGCTGATGAGGCTCGACATTTCGTTCACCGCAGACGTGTTGGCGGTTTCGAGGAAACCCTGACGCACAGACGTCATCGGCACTTCCACGGGCTGCGTCGCGGGATTGTTGTTCACGAAATGTCCACCACTGATCTGAGTGAGCAGCTCGGGCCTGTTGAAATCCACTACCTTGAGTTTACCGCGCACGTCCGCGCCCTGGCTGACTTCGCCCGTGGGAGAAATGGAGATCGGCCCGCCGCTCTTCGTGTCAATCTGGATCGGCCCGCTCTCGCCGATGATGGGAAAACCCTGTTTGTTCACGAGTTGGCCAGAGGCGTTGATATGAAACTCGCCATCGCGCGTGTAAGCACTCGCCCCGCTGGGCATCTGCACTTCAAAGAATCCTTTACCATCAATCGCCACATCCGTGTTCACGCCCGTTTCGCGCAGTGATCCCTGGGAAAAGTTTGTAGAGGTGGACGCGCGCGGCATGATGTATTGCACGCGACCGTCGGGCACGGCCTGCGACATGATGCCGGATTGCACCGCATCAAAGCTCATGTCCTGCTTCTTGAATCCTGGGATCGAAGCGGACGCGAGATTCTCTGAAATGACTTCCTGCCATCGCGCATTGGCACTCATCGCGGCGGCAGCTTGGTACAGACTTACATTCACAGCGGTTTGCCTAGCAGCGTCAATGCCACGAGAAAAACACGCGTGTTTGCAGGGGTTCTGTTGAACCGCATTCACACAACGGGGAAAAAATTGCCGTGTTGTGGCGGCGGCAGAAGAAGAATTTTCCCAGTGGCGAACCGGGCACAAGGTGTGTGGCCGAGGTTATTCCGCTGTTCTGCAAGTGAGACGAAACTTCCCCGAACTTTCAGGCAGCAAGGTGGGGACAGACTCGGCTGTCACGACAGTTCCCAGCAACGATTCCAATCGCGAGATGACTTTGCGCATGGCGTCTGCACCTTCGGCGCTCACCTCTGGCACGTAGCGGAGGTGACTGTTTCCAGAGGGCGTCTGACGTAATTGATAATGAACGATACCGCTTGCGCCTACGAAGCATTGATCCACTTGCCACGTCGTCACGCGAGTGCCATTGCTGGCGTTGACCGCATCGCGGATTCGACCATGAACCACAAAACCCGTGCCGTATGACCGCTCGTTCCGTTCCGCCAGATCGCCGATGCGATAACGCAGCAGCGGCATGTAATCGTTCGAGAGTGTGGTGACCAATAGGGTGCCGATGCCAGCTGCGTCCGTATCCACGACTTCCAGCGCTGCGGTGTCGTAGCTCGGCTTCATCTCGCCAGCTTCATTCTCCATGAGCAAGTGGCCTGTTTCGGTCGAGCCATACAGATTGAACACCGGCACTCCGAAGACGCGATGGATGATGCGGCGATGAACAACGCTGACGAATTCATAACTACAGATCACAAACCGCAGCGACGGGAAGCGGATGTGGTTACGTTCGCAGAACAACGCGAACCACGCACCATGCACCGGATCGAGATCGAGAAAAAGTGGTGACCACGCAACGATCTCATCCGCCATGCGCTGCATTTCAGCATCGCTCAAGACGAATGGGATGCGGGCGAGATTGATGAAAAGCGTATTACCGAGGGTGCGTTGGGCTTGGGACATCCAGACGGTCGGGCAGGTCAAGCCGTTGCAGGCTGGAGATGTGATCGTGGCGCGGCGAGAAGTGGGATGATCATCCAGCAAGCGAGCGATGAACCTGTTCAACCGCAGTGCGCGCTCCTCTTGTTCATTCCACCAACCGCGAGGAAAGATCACCGGCAAGCGATCTTCTGAGGTGCCGGAGGTGTACTCCAGCTCCACGAGTTGGTCAGCGACCAATTCATCGAGCGAGCACCCGGAGTGGAGGAAGTTTTGCGGGAAGCCCGCGCGCATCTCGCGTTTGGTGATGATGGGAAAATCGCCCGGATCTAAATCCTCACGAGCTAACGTCTCGCGATAGAGAGGAATCTTGCGCCAATGCGGAAGCAATTCCCGGATGCGGGAGGCTTGAGCTGCTTCGTGGATGATTTCCGAGGTCGCCAACATGTCGGCAATATAGATGTGAATCGTGTTTTGCCAAATTGAGAGGCAGACAAGACGAGGTCATTTCGTTGCCGAGCAATGCTCGGCGTTCTGCTCAGAGGCGTTTCACGCGGATATTTTTGTAGCGGACGACGCTTTTGGGGTCGTGACCTTGCAGCGCAAAGGTTCCTTCATCCAGCTTGCGTCCGAAACTTTTCCCCAGTTGCGCGCCGGGTGGTTCGGAATATTCGAGAACAATTTTGCCGTCCACCTTCACCGTCACCTTGTTGCCTTCGACCATGATCTCTTGCGTCCACCATTGGTTGTCTTTAGCGAGAGACTGGCTGACGTTGACGACATCGTAGAGGCTGCCGGTTTTTTTCCAATCGCTTTGGGTGTTGTTGACCTGACACTCAAACCCCGCTTTGGGCCAGCTATTAGCCTGATACCTGGTGTGGAAATAGATTCCGCCGTTGGAAGTTTTATCTGTCATCACATCCACTTTGAGGTGGAAATTCTTGAAGGGCTGCTCATCACCCACGTAATAAAGGTGGCAGACGTTTCCATTGGCGACGAACGCACCATCCTCGATACGAAACGTGTTGGTGTTTTCCTCGGCGATCTTCCAGCCGGAAAAGGTTTTGCCGTCCATCAAGGATTTGAAACCGGCTTCATCATCAGCGGCGAAGGCTGAAAGGGTGACAAGTCCGAGCGCGAGGAAAAGAATGTGTTTCATGGCGGAGAAAGTAGAGACGTCAGAGATGGCCGCCAAGACAAAAGGTTTGTCCGAAGCGCGAACGGGCGAGGCAAATTTGACGGAGCGCGAGCGGTCCCTCGCTCGCTGCGCGTGGAGGAACCAAGGCGTGTGAAATGATTCCATCCGTGTTGCAGTGGCCAAGTGCTGCGGGCGAGGGACCGCCCGCGCTCCGGGTCAGCGCTGCGTGAACAAACTGTCCATGATGACCTCCTTGGTTTTCCAGAGGAGCGACATGGTCAGGGAGAGCGGCAGCAGCACGAGCAACATCAGCACGGGCTGCCCGATGTATTGAAGGCGGATGAGGATATTGATCAAAGCACCTGGAAGATTCGGCATCTGCAACAGGAACACATATCCCGATGCGATCACCAGCAGCAACACCAGGAGGGCGCGGTTGATCGCGGTGAACTGACGCGTTTCCTGGCGCAGCATTTCGTCTGGGATCATCTCACCAAGGCGAGCGATGACAAGGTTGAGGTTGAACAGAAACAACAGTGACGTCACTGACAGCAAGCCTATGACGGTGGTGAAGAATGAATTCTCCGGCATCCTGTTCCACCAGTAGAGAAACGGACTGAGTCCGAAGTTCACTAATGCGACGAGCCGTGCGCGATCCAATGCGAGCCGCCAAGGACGCTCTTGTTTTTGGAACGAGCCGATCTGCCAAAGTCCGTAGAGGATCAATCCCGTGGTGAGCATCGCGGGGGCGATGCTGAACGCGCGAAACCATCCGCCGACAGCCGTGCCCACGCAGATGATCAACGCGGCGGGTAATCCCCAGAACAAAGCCGAGAGGCCGCGCACGAGTTTGCCGAGAGTGCGGAGAAGTTCGGGATTGGGCGGAGTGTCAGGCATGGAAAGTCGGGGAAACATTCAACGCCCAACATTCAACGCTCAACATCCAAAGCGCGCCCCATTCGATGTTGGGCGTTGAATGTTGAATGTTGGACGTTCCGGCTTCAACGATGCGAGGCGGATTGTTCATCGCGCCTCTCAAAACGAAAGATACGTGTAAGACTTCAGCCCGCGTTCGTAGTCGTCCAGCAGCCGCATCGCCTCACTCGGCTTCATGCGGTCAGACTTGATGGCCTCATCCATCTGCGCCTTCATGCGCCGTTTCAATTCATTCTCGTCGTATTGCACAGACGCGAGGCATTGGACGATGGTGTTGCCCTCGATGATTTCTTCGACGTAATAACCCGTCGGCTCGTCGGGATCGAGGAACACATGCACCTCGTTGACGCGACCAAAAAGGTTGTGCAGATCGCCCATGATGTCCTGATATGCGCCCATCAGGAAGAAACCGATGTAGTAGGGAACCTGTTTGCCGTCGCCGTTGTAATTCAGTTTATGCAGCGGCAACGTGTCGCGCACATCGCGCAGGTCAATGAACTTGTTGATCTGCCCATCGGAATCACAGGTGATATCCACCAGAGTCGCTTCGCGCGTGGGTTGTTCATTCAACCGGCTCACGGGCATGATGGGGAACAATTGCCCAAGTGCCCAATGATCGAGCAGTGATTGAAACACGGAAAAATTGCAGAGGTATTGATCGCCGAGGCTATCCTCGAGTTTGCGGATTTCGTCCGGGATGTAAGCCTGCCCCTTGAAGCTGTCCACGACTGCGCCGCCGATCTCCCAATAGAGATTCTCGATCTTGGCCTTGTCCGGCAGATCCATCATGCCCAGCGTGAACATGTGTTGCGCGTCATCACGACGTTCCTGCGCGTCGTGATACGCTTCGAGCTTGTTCAACTTGGCGAGGTTCTTCTTGATGTCGAGCAGTTCGCGTACGATGGGCTGCTCATTGTCGCCGTAGGTGAAGTTGATGTCGGGATGTGTTTTGCCGATAGCACCGAAGACTTCCACGACGAGAACGCTGTGATGCGCGACGATGGCGCGTCCGCTTTCACTGATGATGTCCGGGTGCGGAACTTTCTCTTGGTTGCAGACGTCGGCCACATAATAAACGATGTCGTTCGTATATTCTTGGAGCGAGTAATTCGTTGAGCTATCGAACGCCGACCGGCTGCCGTCGTAATCCACGCCCAACCCACCGCCCACGTCGAGATATTCGATGTCGAAACCCATCTTGCGGATCTTGCAATAGAACCGCGTTGCCTCCTGCACCGCCTTTTTCACCGTGAGGATGTCCGGCACTTGTGAGCCGATGTGGAAATGAATCAGCTTGAGGCAATGACCGAGGTTCTCCGCCTTCAACAATTCCGTCGCGGCCAGAATCTCTGCGGTGCTCAATCCGAACTTCGCGTTCTCACCGCCGCTCTCCGCCCATTTGCCCGCGCCCTTGCTCAACAACCGCGCGCGGATGCCGACGAGTGGTTCAACGCCGAGTTGTTTGGACACGGCGATGATCTGCCGCAGCTCCTCGAGCTTCTCCACGACCATGATGACTTTTTTGCCGAGCTTGGTGCCAAGCAACGCCATCTTGATAAATTCAACATCCTTGTAGCCGTTGCAGATGATGAGGCTACCCATCTGGTTTTGGAGGGCGAGTCCGGCAAAGAGTTCCGGCTTGCTGCCGACCTCGAGGCCGAAATCAAATTGCTTTCCCGCATCGAGAATTTCTTCAACCACTTCGCGGAGCTGATTCACTTTGATCGGGAACACGCCGCGATACTTGCCCTGATAATTGAATTCAGTGATCGAGTTGCGGAACGCGCGATTGATGGACTCGACGCGATGACGAAGAATATCTTGGAAGCGAATCAGCAACGGAAACTTCAGCCCGCGCCCGCACGCTTCCTCGATCACATCGGAGATCTCCACCGAGGTGCCGGCGTCTTGCAACGGCGTGGCGATGACTTCACCCGCGTCATTGATGTCGAAGTATTTCGCGCCCCAGCGATGGATGTTGTAGAGGTTGCGCGCCGCGTCAGTGTTCCACGGCGGCGTGGATTCGGAAGAAATGCTCATCTAAGTAAATTCAAACCGAGCGCACTATAAAAACCTCCACGTAGAAAGCAACAAGCGTGAAGAAAAAGTTTTTCACAATCCGAACAATCTGTTCTCATCCTGCCATGCCAGATGCCTCACTCGCTGCCATCGTGAAACACTGTGAAGGTCGTTTGCGGACTGCCGCCATTGGCGATTACGACGGCGCGGTCAATGGATTGCAGGTGGAAAACTCCGGTCAGGTCACGCGAATCGCGGCGATGGTGGATGCCAGTCTCGCAACGGTGAAGCTTGCGATCAAAGCGAAGGCTGACTTGATGATCGTGCATCACGGTTTGTTCTGGTCGCCGTCGCATCCGTGGACGGGTAAGAAATACGAACTCATCCGCACGCTGATCGAGAACAACATCGCGATTTACAGCTCACACCTTCCGCTGGACGCGCATCCCGAACTTGGTAACAACGCTTTGCTCTGCTCTGCACTTGGATTTAAGAAGCTGCATCCGTTTTTCCAAAGTCACGGCCAACCGATCGGGCTACAAACCCGCATGAATATTTCCCGCGACGAACTCGCTTCCCGCCTCGCACGAGCCACGGGCGCGAAACCCCGCGTGATTCCCGGCGGCCCGGCGATGTGTCGGCGCATCGGCGTGGTGACGGGGGGCGCGGGTGGAGATATAAAAATCGCTGCCGCAGAGGGCGTGGATACGTTCATCACGGGCGAAGGGCCGCACTGGACCTATGCGCTGGCAGAGGAGTTGGGGATCAATGTTCTTTACGGCGGTCATTACGCTACTGAAACTTTCGGCGTCAAAGCTCTCGCTGCACATCTCTCCAAAAAATTTCATGTGCCGTGGACGTTCCTCGATCATCCGACGGGGCTTTGAGCGAGTTAGTTTAAGACGACCGCCCCGCGTGGGCGTGAGCCAATGCCTCGCCTTTGAAGGTCAAACTTATATCCATGACTTGGGTAACAGTGATTATGAGTCAACGTATCGGCAGACTCCTCGTCCACCTCCCAGCCCAAGTAACATTTAATTTGAGTCAACTCGCAGTCACAGCCGATGTTTTCCAGCGCGTTGACACCCCCCGCGCTCCGGTTATCATCAGCGGCCTTTTATGAACAAGAATCCGCATGTAGCAATTGTCGGCGCAACGGGCGCCGTTGGTATCGAAATGATCAAGACGCTGGAGAAGCGCAATTTTCCTGTGGGCAAACTCACCTTGCTCGCCTCCGCCCGTTCCGTGGGCAAGACACTCAAGTTTCGCGGCACAGACATCGCCATCACCGAGCTGACCAAGGATTCGTTCGCGGGCATAGACATCGCGCTGTTCAGCGCGGGCGGCGACATTTCCAGAGAGTTCGCACCCATCGCGGCCAAAGCGGGTTGCGTGGTGGTGGATAATTCCAGCGCGTTCCGCCAGGACGACAACGTCCCGCTCGTCGTGCCCGAGATCAACGCAGCCGACGTAAAGAAACACAAGGGCATCATCGCCAATCCGAATTGCACCACGGCCATCACGCTCATGGCGTTGTATCCGTTGCATCAAGCGTTCGGCGTGAAACGCATCTTCGCTGCGAGCTATCAAGCCGTGTCCGGCACGGGCGCGAAGGCTCTCGAAGAACTGGAACGTCAAGTCCACCAGGTCGTCAACAAGCAGCCGGTGACGAAGGAAGTTTATCCGCACCAGATCGCATTCAACGTGTTGCCGCATGTGGATTCATTCCTCCCTACGGGCTACACGAAGGAAGAGATGAAGATGGAGAACGAAGGCCGCAAGATCATGCATCACGACAAATTCCGCGCGAGCGTCACTTGTGTGCGCGTGCCCGTGTATCGCTCACACTCCGTGGCTGTGAATGCGGAATTTGAAAAACCCGTGACGGTGGAAGCCGCCCGCGCTGTGTTGCTCAAAGCTCCCGGCCTCGACGTAGTGGACGATCCCGCGAACAAGAAATATCCGATGCCGCTCTTCACGTCCGAGAAATACAACTGCGAAGTGGGCCGCATCCGCATGGATTGCGCGTTGGACAACGGCCTGGCGTTCTGGGTCAGTGGTGATCAATTGCTCAAAGGTGCCGCGCTCAACGCCGTGCAGATCGCGGAAGAGTTGGTGAAATAGTCTACGGAGCTTGTAGTTTTATGGGTGATTTTCGTGGCCTCTGACCCTAAGAGGTGGTTTTGTTGTCGCGAAACGTGGTTACTATCCAAGCGATCGCTGTCGGAATTAGAACCAGAAAAATAAAGAAGACTCCCGCTGCTAAAAAAGTGTCCTGATCCATTACCCGACCAGTCTCTCTGAGGTCAACAGCGCCTCCTATTAGAATCCCAAGATAGATTGCAATGCTGAACAAGAAGGTGAAAAAGCTTCTGTAACGTGTTGGGAGAATCGCGAAAGTCAAAGTGCCAAATCCTACGCTGCCAACGTAGAGAAATCCTTTAATGAAGGCATCTCCTAGCAAAATCATCGCAATCGAAAAGCCTGCATAACCAAGCGATAGTGCAGTGAGTATTTGTTCTTCGATTGTAAACGAGGTCGGAATGAACTTTTGCAATAACCCACGTCGCCAAAATGCAACAACACGGCGGCGACAAAGGTAAAAGAAAGTGCCGACAAGAATTATTGGTACGCACACCTTTGAAGTAATCCAGAGTGTTTCCATACGCAAAGCACCGTCACGCAGTATTCATTTTCCGCTACTTCGTCACTTCCTTGGTGAATGCATTCACCGCTTTGATCTTCGCGTCTTTTGCGGCGTCCATCACATTCACGATCTTGCCGAACGGCGCAGCTTTGTCCGCATTGATGGCGAGCTTGAGTTCGGGGTTCTTCGCGGTACGTGCGCTGAGTTCGCTTCGCAATCCTTCCACCGTCATCGGCAACGCTTCCTGACCGAGGCGTAAATTGCCTTGTGGATCAATGCTGACGATCAGTGGCGCGTCTTCGCTCGCGCCGGCTTTCTCGGATTGTGAGGATTCGGGCAACGCCAGTTTCAACGCGGACTGTTGCTTGAACGTCGTCGTCACCATCAGGAAAATCAGCAGCACGATGAGCACGTCAATCAACGCCACGATGATGATCGTGGGTGTGGAGCGGCGTTTGCGGATGAAGAAGCGCATGGGTTACTTCTTCTCCTCGCGATACAGCCGACGCATGAATTCGTCGCACAAGGTTTCCATCTCCACGGCGAGCATCTCGACTTTCTTGCTGTAATAACTCCACGAGACCAGCGCCGGAATCGCGATGAGCAGGCCGATGAGCGTCGCTTTCAAGATCACGCTGATGCCTTGCGCGAGTTTCGATGCGTCATTCAATCCCATCGCGCCGACGTTCTCAAACGTGGCCATCATGCCGATAATGGTACCAACCAAACCGAGCAACGGTGCGATGCCGACGATGATCTCCAGAACTACGAGGCCGCGTTCTAACTTCACGATCTCGTGACGGGCGCGGGTTTGAAGCGCATCCACAGCTTCCTCTTTGGGCCACGACGCGCGTTCAATGGCGACCGCGATCAATCTACCGAGCGGCGAAACATTCTGCTCGCACGCGCGTTTGACCATTTCCACGTCGTTCTTTGACTTGCACGCTTCGATGGCGTCCTCAATTTTTTGCGGGACAACTTTTTTCCAGCGCAGCGCCAGACCACGCTCCACGATGAAGGTCAGCCCCACGATGGATGTGACGATCAACAGTATGTAGACTAAGTATTCCATGTTTGTTTTGTGTTCTTTGCCGGTGAACGCCCGGCTCAGTTGTAATTAAAAGTGAATGTGATGCGGCGCGAATCTTCGCCCACCATCAGCCGCATCTCGCGCGGCCATTTGTCGAACGGTGACGGATCCAAGACGGCTTTCTGGCACAACAACGACAGCGTCTCCGTCACTGTGGACTCGACGACCTTCATTTCAGTGATGCGCCCGTCGTAGTTCAAGACGAATTGCACCACCACTTTGCCCTGCCGGTAAGCGTCGTAGCTCATGTTATCCAGCAGGTCATACCAACGTGACGATACTGCATCAATGAACGCGCGGTCATAAGCCCCGAATCCCGTGGCCTTCACGTCGAGCGATGCGTTGGGTCGCTGCATCGCGCCGCCATCTTGTTTCATCTTCTCTCCGCGCTGGAGCATCGCTTCCTTGATCGTGCGCGGGCGTTTTTTCTCCTCGGCAGGTTTGAGTTCCACCTTGGCGATCGTCATGTTGCCGGGAGAAAGCTTGGGCTTCGGCGGATCGGGCATGAGTTGATCAAATTTCTTCTGCGAGGCCGCGTCCGTCTTGTTCGCGCTTTCTTGAGTGCCATCAATCTTCGGCTCGTTCAATTCCTTGTTCAGCTCAGGATTGGCCGCGATGGAATTGCGATCTGAGTAACGTTTCGTGTCCTTCGGTTCTTGGGCGACGGCTTGTGCCTCGCTCACATCTACGAAGAGCAGTGGAGGACGGGATGGTTGCTGTTGTTTGGCTTGGACTGGCGGCGGCTGGACAAGTTTCTGCATCCACACAGGCCACTGGATGTTCTGCCCTAGGACATAAACGCCCCAGAACACCAGGTGCAGCACAAGCGACAACGCCAAAGCCCAACCGAGTCGTGTGAACTCCAGCCGGTTTGGTCGTAATGTGGCCAAATCTGTCCTGTTACCCGTCATTCTCAGTCAGATTGCCGCACGGTTTGTGCCGGAGCAACTGTTTAGAACTTTTTGGGTGTGGTTGGGAATGCTGCGCGGTTTAGTGCCTTAATCTTAATCTCCTTCCTTTGACCTGAGAGATTAAGATCAAGAAAAGGATCAAGAGCCGACGCCTGACCGCCAGTCACTCACCCCATGTGAACATCCCTTCCTTGCGTTGGCTCGTCGAGCGCGGGTAAAGTTTTCTCCCATGTCACATTCCGACTTTGTTCATCTGCATCTGCACACCGAGTATTCATTGCTCGATGGAGCATGCCGTTTGGACAAGCTCGTCGAGAAGGCGCATGAGTTGAAGTTTCCATCGCTCGCCATCACAGATCACGGTGCGATGCACGGCGTGGTGGATTTTTACAAGGCGGCGCGCGAGAAAGGCGTGAAGCCGATCATCGGTTGTGAGGTTTATGTGGCGCCGGGGTCGCGGCTGGAGAAGAAATCTTCGACTGGCGGGAAAGATGTCTATAACCATCTCGTGTTGCTCGCCAAGGACGAGGTCGGCTACAAGAATCTCGTCAAGCTTACGACTGCCGCGCACTTGGAGGGTTATTACTACAAGCCCCGCATTGATAAAGAAATCCTCGCGGCGCATAAAGACGGATTGATCGCGCTTTCCGGCTGTCTCGCCAGTGAAATTCCGCAGGCGATCATGCAGGATCAAATCACGAAGGCGCGGGACTCTTTGGATTGGTTCAAGCAGACGCTCGGCGCGGAGAATTTTTATCTCGAACTCCAGAACCACGGCATCGCCGAGCAGGCGAAGGTGAACAAGCATCTCATCGCGTGGGCGAAAGAGTTCGGGCTGAAATGTGTGGCGACGAACGACGTGCATTACGTCGAGAAGAAACATTCGCACGCGCATGATTGCCTCGTGTGCATCGGCACGCAATCCATGTTGAGCGATCCGAAGCGCATGAGCGCGGGCTATGTGCCGGAGCAATTTTATCTACGCTCGGCGGAGGAGATGAAGTCGCGCTTCACGGACACGCCGGACGCTGTCACGAACACGTTGGAAGTGGCGGAGAAGTGCAACGTTGACTTCAAATTTCCGAAGGACGTAAAGGACATGCATTACCCGGTGTTCAGTCCGCCGGAGCATTTCACGCGGGAAGGGTATTTGCGAAAGCTGTTGGCAGAAGGTTTGCAGCGGCGCTACACGCTGCGCGCGCGCGCCGAAGGTGGAGAATTCGTGATCGAAGGGATTGATGATCCGAAGCGATTGCCGACGTATCAAAAGTCGGAAGTCGGAGGGCAGAAGTCGGAGGGGAAAATATTGGAAGACCCTGCTGTCGCAGCTGCGATCAAGGATGTCATTGATCGTCTTCAGCTAGAACTGAAGGTCATCGAGAAGACGGGGTTCATCTCCTACTTTCTTATCGTCGCGGACTTCGTGCAGTACGGCCGCAGCAAGGGAATCTCCTGCGTGGCGCGCGGAAGTGCGGCTGGCTCGATCGTCACTTACCTGCTGGAGATCGCGAACGTGGATCCGATCCGCTACGGACTTCTCTTCGAGCGATTCCTGAACCCTGAACGCGTCAACCCTCCTGACATTGATATTGATTTCGCAGACGACCGCCGCGCAGACGTGATCGAATACGTGCGCCAGAAATACGGCAGCGATTCCGTCGCGCAGATCGTCACGTTCGGCACGATGGGTGCGAAATCGGTGGTGCGCGATGTGGGGCGCGTGATGGGTTTGAGTTATGGCGAATGTGATCGGTTGGCGAAGTTGATTCCTACCGAGCTAAAAATGTCGCTGGAAAAAGCGCTCAAGCAAGTGCCGGAACTCAAGCAAGCCTACGAGACAGAAGAGACGACGCGCGAGTTGATTGATACGGCGTTCGTCCTCGAAGATCTATCGCGCAACTCCAGCGTCCACGCGGCAGGCGTGGTCATCGGGGATCAGCCCCTCGTGAATCTGCTCCCGCTCAAGCAGGACGAAGATGGGGCAATCGTCACTCAATACGCGATGAATCCCGTCGGTGAGCTTGGCCTGTTGAAGATGGACTTCCTTGGGCTCAAGACATTGACGGTGATCCGCAATACCTGCGAGATGATCCAGCGCACGCAGGGCATCACGGTGGATGTGGATCAAATCCCGCTCGACGACAAGAAGACTTACGACTTGCTCAACCGTGCGGAGACGCTTGGCATCTTCCAGTTGGAATCCGGCGGTATGCGTGAC
>JANPGI010000555.1:0-9270 GCA_031423875.1 Verrucomicrobiota bacterium
TCGCGGTGAAGTCGTCCTCGTGGAAGATCACCTCGGCATCCGCATCACCGAACTCGCCAACGCGCCCGCTACAGCGCAACCCCTTGCCGCATTTGTTGAGGCGTCACCCGCAGCCGCAGCGGCGGTGTAAGGATCTGCTGGTAGGCCGCGTCACTCCATGCGCGCCGGGCTTGGCCAGTCAGACAACGGCGCGCACGGAGTGACGCGCCCTACCAATTCGGTCATGCGGTCGCCCTCACCCGTTTGTAATCACACCCCAAGTACCCCGTTGCGACACTATCGTTTTGACCTCGGCGGCGGCACTGCCTAACGTGTTCACGTTGAAAACGAATCGCTAGAATTGTCCGGCGGCTCAAAAGAAGCGAGCCGCCAGCCGTCCAGCATACCAAATCACGTCTCATGTTTAAGAAAATCATTCTCGGAATCGTCACCGTCATTCTTGCCATCGCGGCCCTTGCAGGTATCAAAGCCTTGCAGATCGGCACGCTCATCGCCTTCGGAAAAAATTTCAAACAACCCGCTGAAACCGTTTCGTCGTCGGTGGTGAAGGAAGAAAAATGGCCGGACACATTGCCGACCGTGGGTTCAATCTCGGCTGTTCAAGGCGTGAAGATCGCCGCAGAGATCCCCGGCACGGTCAGCGCAATTTCTTTCGAGTCGGGAGCTAACGTGGCAACGGGCGATTTGCTCCTGAGCATGGATGTTTCCGCAGAGGAGGCGCAGTTACGTTCGCTCGATGCTCAGACCGAGCTGGCCAAGACCAATCTGGGACGCGTGAAAAGTTTGCGTGAGGAAAAAACAGTTTCGCAGGCCGAGCTGGATCAGGCGGAGTCCGTGTTGAAACAAACGCAAGCCAACGCGGACGCCGTGCGCGCCACCATCGCAAAAAAAATGATCCGCGCACCGTTCGCCGGACGACTCGGCATCCGTCAGGTCAACGTCGGCCAATATCTCGAACCTGGAAAACTCATCGTCTCGCTTCAATCACTCGCGCCGGTGTATGGCGATTTTTCGCTGCCGCAGCAGGAATTCGCGCGACTCAAGACCGGCCTGACCGTGCGCGCCACGACGGACACTTATCCGGATAAACAATTCACCGGAAAACTCACCGCCATCAATCCTGACCTTGATGCGATGACCCGCAGCATCCGCGTGCAGGCGACATTCGAGAATACAGAGCAGTTGTTGCGTCCTGGAATGTTCACACGCATGGAGATCGTTTTTGCCGAAGAGCGCGACGTCCTGACGATCCCATCAACCTCCATCCTCAGCGCGCCGTACGGGGACTCGGTCTATGTGATCGAGCCGAATACTGCAACCAACGCCGCGCCGGGAGACTTGGTCGTGCGCCAGCAATTTGTCCGAGTAGGAAATGCTCGTGGCGATTTCATCTCGATCACATCAGGGTTGAAAGCGGGCGAGCGCGTGGTCACGTCTGGCATCTTCAAACTTCGCAACGGCGGATCCGTAGTGGAGAACAACACCATCACACCGCCCTCGAACAAGAAGCCCAATCCGTCGGATAGTTGAATCGCAAGCCTCGGTGTCGGTTCATCTCCAAATGAGAACATTCAACATTCAACATTCAACATCCAACGCTCAACAGTCGTCCGCGCTCGCGTCCTTGGATGTTGAATGTTTCCCCCTTCCCTCCCTCCTATGAAGTCTTTCACCGACATTTTCATCCGCCGCCCCGTGTTGGCCATCGTGGTCAATCTGGTGATCCTCATCGCTGGATTTCAATCCATCCGCTCGCTTGTCGTCCGCCAATATCCGCGCAGCGAGAATGCCACGGTAACAGTCACTACCGCTTACATCGGCGCAAGCGCGGAGCTTGTTCGCGGCTTCATCACGCAACCGCTTGAGCGCGCCATCGCCGCTGCCGACGGCATCGAGTATCTCCAGTCCAGCAGCGAGCTGGGCTTGTCCACCATCACCGCACGTCTCAAGTTGAACTACGATGCGACAAAAGCCCTTTCCGAGATCAGTTCAAAAGTGGATCAGGTGCGGCGCGATCTTCCGCCCGAAGCTGAAGTGCCGATCATCAATGTTGAATCTGCCGACTCGCGCTTCGCTTCCGCGTATCTCAGTTTCTCGTCAGACATCCTCGAAGCCAACCAGATCACGGATTATCTCGTCCGTGTCGTGCAGCCACGTCTCTCGGCATTACCTGGAGTGCAACGCGCGGACATTCTCGGCGGACGCACCTTCGCCATGCGCGTGTGGCTCAAGCCGGATCGCCTCGCCGCGCTCGGCATCAGTCCGGATGAAGTCCGCCAATCTCTCGCCAAGAATAATTTTCTCTCCGCCATCGGACGCACCAAGGGCGCATTGATGCAGGTCAACCTTACGGCCAACACTGATCTCCGCTCCGTGGATGAGTTCAAGAATCTCGTGCTGCGACAGAGTGGCGACACGCTGGTACGATTGAGCGATGTGGCGGATGTCGCGCTCGGTGCGGAGGATTACGACACAGAGGTGCGCTTCAGTGGCGAACGCGCGGTGTTCATGGGGGTTTGGGTTTTGCCGAACGCTAATTCGCTCGACGTCATCAAACTCGTCCGTGCGGAGATGGACGCGATACAAGCTGATTTGCCCACTGGCCTGAAAGGGCGCGTGGCATTCGACGCGACGAGTTACATTGACGACGCGTTGAGTGAGGTCATCAAGACGCTTTCCGAAACACTCGTCATCGTGGCCATCGTGATCTTCCTGTTCCTTGGTTCGCTGCGTTCGGTGCTGATTCCACTGGTGGCGATCCCCGTCTCACTCATCGGCGCCGTGTTCCTGATGCAGATCTTTGGGTTCACACTGAACCTGCTCACGTTGCTCGCCATCGTGTTGTCTGTCGGTCTGGTCGTGGACGACGCCATCGTGATCGTCGAGAACGTGGAGAGACACATTCGCGAAGGGCAAACCCCGCTCAATGCCGCATTGCTCGGGGCGCGCGAACTCGTCGGGCCGATCATCGCCATGACGATCACGCTCGCGGCGGTGTATGCGCCCATCGCATTCCAGGGCGGACTCACAGGATCGCTGTTCCGAGAATTTGCGCTGACGCTCGCCGGGGCGGTGATCATCTCCGGCATCGTGGCACTCACGCTGTCGCCCGTGATGGCGGCCTATTTGCTGAATGCAAAGAGCGAAGAGCAAGGATTCACCGGCAAGATCAACCACGCGTTTGATCGGTTGAAAAACTTCTACGGCCGCATCCTTGACGCCACACTGAAAGCACGTCCGTTGGTTTATGTCATCTGGATCGGGTTATCGCTGCTCACAGTGCCGATGTTCATGATGGCGGCCAAGGAACTTGCGCCGGTTGAAGATCAGGGATTCGCCTTCACGCTCGTCGAGGCAGCCGCAGATGCGACGATTGATCAGACCGCGCACTACACCGATGAATTGCGGAAGGAATTGTTCACGGCACCGGAAGCCAAACAAACCTTTCAAATCACATTCCCCGATGGCGGCTTCGGCGGACTTGTGCTCAAACCGTGGGGCGAACGTCAGCGTACAGTGTTTGAAGTCGTGGCGGGATTGCAGACCAACGTGGCGAAGATTCCTGGTATCCGCGTGATGCTTATAGCGCCACCCGCATTGCAAGGCGGCGGAGATTTCCCCGTGGAATTTGTTTTGTGCAGCACGGCAGACCCGGAACAGATTCTAGCATTTGCCCAGCAGTTGCAGATGAAGGCCGCCACCAACGGCATGTTCGCCTTCCCGCCGATCATTGATACGAAGATTGACCAGCCGGAAGTCGAGCTCGTGCTCGACCACGACAAAGTCGCCGCGCTTGGCCTCAACATGCAGCAGGTCAGTGCCGATCTCTCCGCACTCGTCAGCGGAAATTTTGTGAACCGCTTCAACCTTGGCGGACGCGCCTACAAGGTCATTCCCCAACTCAAACGTGTGGAACGACTCAACGCATCACAGCTCGAAAGCCACTACGTCAAAGGCCCCGGCGGCGAGCTTGTTCCCCTCAGCACGTTCGCAAAGTTCGAGAAGAAGACGACGCCACGCGCGTTGAATCGCTTCCAGCAGTTGAACGCCGTGAAGATTTCCGGCGTGGCGATCCAGCCGTTGGATGTCGCGCTTAAGTTCCTCGAAGAAGAGGCCGCGAAGATTTTGCCGAAGGGCTACGTGCTGGATTACACGGGCGAATCACGACAGTTGCGCACGGAAGGAAACAAGTTTCTTCCCGCGTTCGCGTTCTCCGTTGTGTTGATCTTCCTGGTGCTGGCCGCGCAGTTCAACAGCTTCCGTGATCCGTTCATCATCCTGCTCGGCTCCGTGCCGCTGGCGATGTTCGGCGCGCTGATCTTCTGCTTCCTCAAGTTCCCGAATCCGAACATGAATTTTTGGACGGATGGTTGGACGACCACGCTGAACATTTATGCACAGGTCGGACTCGTCACACTCATCGGACTCGTGTCGAAGAACGGCATTCTCATCGTGGAGTTTGCGAACGAGTTGCAACGCGGCGGCAAAACCAAACTCGAGGCCGTGCGCGAAGCGACGTTGACGCGGCTGCGGCCCGTGTTGATGACGAGCGTGGCGACGGTGTGCGGACACTTCCCACTCACAATGGTGAGCGGCGCTGGCGCGGCGGCGCGCAACTCCATCGGCATCGTCGTCGTGACAGGCATGGCTTTGGGGACGATCTTCACTTTGCTCGTGATTCCCGCCATCTACATCCTCATCGCGAAGGAACATGGGGGAGAAGCATCCAGCGAGCAGGAGATGTAAAGGGACATCAACACCGACTGTGCTGACGTGTTTGGCTGTGCTTTTGAAACAGGCCTAGCTCATTGGAGGGCTTTGCATAGTTGAAGTGGCTCATGAACGATGAACACACACCAGTCACAACGGATACACGACCAAAGCCGAGTTTTTCTTTGCGCTAATTCCTCCAGATGACTAGCCTGATTGAGGTTTGTCCGATGGTGTAATGGTAGCACAGGCGACTTTGACTCGCCTAGTCATGGTTCGAATCCATGTCGGACAACCAAGTTTCCTGAATTTTCAAAAACTTTTTCACACTTACCTTGTCCAAG
The DNA here is from genome assembly GCA_031423875.1 of Verrucomicrobiota bacterium. Lineage (GTDB taxonomy): Bacteria > Verrucomicrobiota > Verrucomicrobiia > Limisphaerales > JADLHS01 > JADLHS01. The sequence continues at coordinate 5,055 of JANPGI010000555.1, forward strand.
CCCTGAAATAGATTCACATGGCAAAATCAAAAACAACCCGTCGCGTCGTCATCATCGTTACCGTCATCGTTCTGGCCGTGGTGCTCCCGCTGTTTTGTCGCAAACGTGACAAAGCTATCGCTGTCACCACGGAAAAAGTCATACGTCGCGATCTCATCGAACTCATCCCCGCCAACGGCAAGATTCAGCCTGTGGTTCAAGTCGTCATCAGCCCGGAAGTCGCCGGGGAAATCGTGGCGTTACCGGTACGTGAGGGCGATCACGTCAAGAAGGGCGACTTGCTCGTGCAGATCAAGTCGGACACGTATCGCGCGAGCCGCAACTCCGCCGAGTCCAGCTTCAAGTCCGCGCAGGCGGGTCAGACGCTATCGCGCGCGGAGATGGAGCGTGCCGCCGCCGAGTTCAAACGCAATGAGGAGTTGTATCAGAACCGGCTAGTGTCGGACTCCGTGATGCTTGATTTCAAAACCGCCTTCGATGTGGCGAAGCTGCGCTACACGAATTCGATCCATTCGGCAGCGCAAGCCGGATTCTCGCTCGACAAGGCGATTGAAGATCTGAGCAAGACGACGATCCTCGCGCCGATTGACGGCACGGTGACGCGGTTGCAATCGCAGTTGGGCGAACGCGTCCTCGGCACATCGTTCAACAAAGGCACGGAGATCATGACTGTGTCTGACTTGAACCAGATGGAAGCGCGCGTGGACATCGGCGAGGTGGACGTGGTGTTGATCAAGCCCGGCCAGAAAGCGCGTTTGGAGGTGGACGCGTTCCGGGACAAAAAGTTCACGGGCGTGGTGACAGAGATCGCGAACTCTTCCAAAGGCTCTGGCGCGGCGAGCGCGTTCGGCGGTGGCGGCAGCACGAGTCAGGAAGCGACGAAGTTTGAAGTCCGTATCCGCATCAATGAAATCGAATCGTTCCGCCCCGGCATGTCCGTCAGCACGGAGATCGAAAGCCGGTACGTGACGAACGCGCTGACAGTTCCTTACGCTGCCGTCGCGACGCGATTGCCGAAGATGGGTTTTGGAAAAAACTCTGGCACGAATGTCAGTTCAACTGTGGCCAAAACCAATTCAGCCACCGCCACTAACACTGCCGCTGCCGACAAGAAGTCCAAGGATGCGCCCAAACAGGCTGAAGTGGTCTTCACCCTCGACGGCGATAGTGTGAAGATGACACCGGTGAAGATCGGCATCACGGATGGCAATCATTGGGAGATCACCGAGGGCTTGAGCGAAGGACAGGAGTTTGTTTCCGGCAGCTACAAGGCTGTGAGCAAGGAACTCGAGGATGGGAAAGCGATCACCAAAGAGGGTGAGAAGAAATGAAAGCTCCAAGCTCCAACATCCAAGCACCAGAGAAATTCCAAGCGCCAAGCTTCAAGCGGCACTCGGCGCTTCAGTTGGAATTTGGAGCTTTTCCTTTTCCTTCTATTTGATCGTGAATCCCTCAACGCTCATCCGCATCCAAAATCTCACGCGCCGTTACCAGATGGGAACGGAGACGGTTCACGCCTTGCGCGGCGTCTCGCTGGAGATTCAACGCGGCGAATATGTCGCCATCATGGGGCCGTCCGGCTCCGGTAAATCCACATTGATGAACATGCTCGGCTGTCTCGACACGCCCACATCCGGGAGTTACGAACTCAACGGCACTGACGTGAGCCAGATGGACGACAACGCGCTCGCTGAGGTTCGCAATCGCGAGATCGGTTTCGTGTTTCAGACGTTCAACCTGCTTGCTCGCTCGAACGCGTTGCACAATGTCGAGCTGCCGCTGATCTACGCTGGGATTCCTGCCGAGGAGCGACGCCAGACCGCATTGAGCGCGCTAGCGCAAGTGGGCTTGGCGGATCGCGTGCACCACCGGCCAAACGAGCTTTCCGGCGGTCAACGTCAACGCGTGGCCGTGGCTCGCGCCTTGGTGAACAAGCCGTCCATCCTCCTCGCCGACGAGCCGACGGGGAATCTCGATTCGAAGACAGGTGAAGAAATTCTCGCGTTGTTCGAGGAACTCTGGCGCGCGGGTAACACCATCATCGTCGTCACGCACGAGGAAGACGTGGCCCGTCGCGCGCGGCGCATCCTTCGCATCCGCGATGGATTGATCGCGAGTGATGAAAGAGTCGAGAGCCAGAAGCCACCTGTCATTGCGCCGTCCGTGCTGGTGCTCGACACACCGACGCCATGAATTTTCTTACCGAAATCCGCGAGGGATTCGGCATCTCGTGGGCGGCGATCCGCGCAAACAAGCTGCGCTCCATCCTCACCACGCTCGGCATCGTCATCGGCATCGTCACCGTCACGCTGATGGGCACGGCCATCGAGGGGTTGAACCAATCCTTCATGAGCAGCATCTCTACGCTGGGCGCAGATGTTTTTTTTGTGAGCCGCGACGCGTGGTTCAACAACAACGACAGCGACTGGCGCAAAGGGCAACGTCGCCGCCCGCTTAAACTTGCAGACGCCAGCAAGTTGATCGGCCAGCTAGAGCTTTCATCTGCCGTCGCCCCGGTTGCGCAATCTGGCACGCGCGTCGAGTTTGAACGCCGCAATTCCGGACGCGTTCAGATCTTGGGCACGACGGAGCAATATGCGATCACATCCGGAGTGGGCATCTCTGCCGGACATTTCTTTTCAGCCGAGGACGCTGCCGGCGGCAGACCAGTCTGCGTCATCGGTACACAAGTTTCATCCAATCTATTCGGCGCAAGCTCCCCTTTGGGACAACGGATCAAGATCGGTTCGAAAACATTCGAAGTGGTCGGCGTCTTGGAGAAACAAGGTTCGTTCATGGGTATTTTTAGCATGGACAATCAAGCCGTCATCCCGATCCAGCAATTCATGAACACGATCTGGAACAACCCGGACGTCGCCATCCATGTGAAGGCGCGACAACTCGCCGAGCTCGAAGATGCCCGCGAGGAGCTGCGTCACGCGATGCGGAAAATCCGCCGTCTCCAGCCAAGCGATCCAGAAGATTTTGCCATCAATCAGCAGGAACAATTCGTGCAGATGTTCAATCGTGTGGCGGGGACGATTGCAGCCGTTGGTTTCTTCATCACCGGACTTTCCCTCTTTGTCGGGGGCATCGGCATCATGAACATCATGTTTGTCTCTGTGGCCGAGCGCACGCGCGAGATCGGCATCCGTAAAGCCATCGGTGCGAAACGCCGCACCATCCTGCTGCAATTCCTGACGGAAGCGGGCTGCATCTGTCTGCTGGGCGGATTGATCGCGCTGGCTATCGCGTGGCCGTTGACGCTCGTGATGCAAAAATTTCTGCCAGCCACGATGTCATTGACGGTGGCGAGTGTGGCACTGCTTGTCTCGCTGGTGACGGGGGTTGTCTCAGGATTTCTGCCCGCATGGCGCGCAGCGCGGATGAATCCAGTGGATGCGTTGAGGAGCGAATGAAACAAAAACACGAAATCACGCTGCTCACCGAAGCGCGCGAAAGCCTCTTCATGGCGCTCAATGCCGTGGCGGCGCACAAGCTGCGCTCCGCGCTCACGCTGCTGGGTGTATTGATCGGTGTGTTCTCGATCATCGTCGTGATGACTTCGATGCGTGTGTTGAAAACCAATGTCGAGACGGAGATGAGCCAGTTAGGTGCGAACACCTTCAAGATCCAGAAATGGCCGGAGCTGCAATTCGAAGGGCCGATGGGTTGGGAAAAATTCCGTAGACGCGCCAACATCACGCTCGCGCAGGGAAAGTTGGTGGCAGAGAAGGCGACGCTCGCAACGAGCGTGGGCATCGAGGAGGATTTTTGGGGTGGCCAGATGGAGACACGATTTGAAAAGTCTGCGCCAGGTGTCCGCATCATGGGTGAGACCCCCGGCAGTTTTCCCGCCAAGAACTGGACCATCGGCGACGGACGTGCACTGACCGATAACGACGTGGACAATGCTCGCGACGTCTGCATCGTGGCCGACGGATTGGCGCGGACTCTTTTCCCGTTCGGTTCACCCGTGGGCGAGAAGTTGAAGATGGACGGCATCAACTATCAGGTCATCGGAGTGCTGATGCCCAAAGGCGCAACGATGGGCGGTAGTCAGGACAACTTCGTGATCATCCTCCGCACCCGGCGGAACTTTCCGCGCCACGCGTAAAATTCCCCGTACTTGCTCCACACAATCCTCGTAGCTCGCCTTGTCTCTCGCCTGCACCAGAATCGAGAGGCTTCGCCGCCATGCACCGAAACGATTCAG
>JANPGI010000556.1:0-13203 GCA_031423875.1 Verrucomicrobiota bacterium
GATCGCGCCCGAAGAACATCGTCTCATAAGGTCGCCCCAGCAGTCCGAGAATCGTGGGCGCGACATCCAGAGAGTTGCCGAGAGTTTCAACATGCGTGTGCGTTTTCACCACCGCCGGGCCGAGGATCACCAGCGGAATCTCATACGAATGGATTGGAATGCTCTGGCTGCCATAAACTCGCGCGCCATGATCCGCGATGACCACGAAGATCGTGTTCGTCCAATACGCTTCCTTCTTTGCCGCGCGGAAAAATTCTCCCAACGCGAAGTCAGAATACTTCACCGCGTTGTCGCGCCGGTGTTCGTTGGGGTCTTCGGCGATGCGCCCAGCCGGATACGTGTAGGGTTTGTGATTCGAGACGGAGAGGATCGTGCTGAAGAACGGCCTGCCAGTGGAAGCGAGTTGCTTGAACTCTTCATTTGCGCGCAGGAACACTTCTTCGTCAGCCACACCCCAGATGGTCGTGAACTTGGCCTCGGGAAAATCCTTCTGCTCCACGAACCGGTCATACCCATTTCGCACCGTGAACGAACGCATCCCGTCGAACAACCCGCGCCCGCCGTAGAAGAACACCGTCTCATAGCCATCTCGCTTGAGCACGCGGGCGAGTGTCTCGACGTTGTCCGATTTGTCGCGCTTCACGATGGAGTCGCCCGGCAACGGCGGGAACGACGCCAGCACACCCTCCATGCCGCGCACGGTACGATTGCCGCACGCGTAGATGTTTGCGAACAACAAGCCTTCCCCCTGCGCGAGATGATCCATCTCTGGCGTCAACGTGTTCGTGCGACCGAGGCAGCCCCAAAATTCCGAGCCGAGACTTTCCTCTAGGAACAGCACCACGTTCAGACGCGGCTTGGTGGAATCCCCCGCGACGCGACGATGGATGGAATTGCCTTCTTTGACGAACTCCGATCCCGGTGAAGCGAGAATCTTTCGCGCACGGGTATAAGCTTCATCCATGGGGAGCGTCTTGTAGTTGCCCGCGAAATCCAGATTCCGCGTCCACGCTGCGCAGACGAACGCGATGCTGCCGTTGTTGGCGATTTCATTCAACGTGCGGTCCTTGCCGACATTTGCACCCTTGAAGTTGATCGTCGGCGCGAGAGCGACAAGCAGGATCAGCACGGCGATAATCGCACCGAAGGGTCGCACGCGATTCGTGGGTGATCTCCACAAGCCTGAGAACAGTATCCGCGCAGTGATCCACCACACACCCGCGAGTGACGCGCAGCCGACCAGGACCTTCACAACAGGATAGGAATCCCAGATGTTCACGAACACTTCATGCGGGTACAGGATGTAATCCACCGCCACCGTGTTGAAGCGGGATTGAAACTCATCGAAGAAAAAATATTCCGTGCCCAGAAGAAAGATTTCCACCAGCCACCACACGAAACATACGAGCCAGAACAAATGCCGATGCCACGCTCGCGCAGCCCAACTCCTTGGAACTAGGAAAGCCCAACCCAACAACGGCAGCACGAGCACCAACGCCACGAAGACATCCCGATGCAGGCCTTCCAGAAGGACGCTTCGGGTCTCAGGCGACGCCAGACCACCCGGCACAAACTTCACGAGCAGAAAAATCCGCAGCCCGGAAAATAAAACCAGTAGCGTGACGATACAAAATCCCGCGAAGCCGATGATGTCCGGACTTTTTCTGGCGGGCGAGGGGACAGGTGGATAGGTCATAAGGTGGTGGCTGACGTTTCGTTGTGCTCTCCAGCACAAACGTCCAACCGAACGAGATACAGACAACCACAAATTGGCGGCGTTAGAAATGATATTAAAAAAGCTGTCGAGAATGCTCCGATAGACATAAAGAGCAGAGTTCGATTGAAGCCACCTATCGGCAGGCTTGCGTGCTGGCTTTAGCGGAAAAATCTTCCTTCCAAGAACTATTTATTGCCGCCACCAGTGGCGATCTGCCGATGTATGATTAAAATAGAGCTGTGAAGAAGCTGGAGAACACAACGTCCGCCCCCGGTTGCGCCCGGGAAAATGAGACCCGCCAAGCGGGAGAGCTTTCCACCCCCGCTACGTCCACCAACATCGTGTCACGCGCATGGGCGAGAGTTCGTTCTTGGTTCGAAATCCCCTACGGCTACGAGGATGACACGGGGTTTCACTACGGAGAGGAACCTGTGACATGCCGTTCAGACGCGAACGCGCTCCGCAAGATATTCACCGACCGCGCCTGCGACACTGCGATTTTCATGGCTGCAACATCAACCGAGACTTCACCCGCACCCGCGCCAGAGCAGCCCGCAAATGCAAAGCGAGAATCGCACGAGTTGACGGTCAACCCCTCCTGAGTTTTCGCGTAAAACACGCGCCCTACTTCCGTTTCTGCTGAAAGTAATCTTCCACTTCCTGCGCACTCGCAGGCTGAGGCCAGACCCAATCACGTCCGCGCTGCCACCACATCGTTTTGGGATTTGTGGACGTAGGATCGCCGCCGTTGTCTTCGGCATCTTCACCGACGGAATAGAGCAGGAACGTTCCACCGGCATTCGGCTTGTAATGTAACGGCTGGGCGTTCACAGGATCGAGCGGAACTGTGGGAAGAAATTCTGGCACGAGCGCGGCGAGGTCAGGCGGAAAATTTCCATGGCGAAGTTTGTGACGCTTCAACGCGATGGCGGTGACGGTGAGTTGCTTTCCTGCTTCGATGACCATGACTTTGTAGAGCAATTTGCTGAGAGCCGGAATGCTGGAGCTGAACATGGTTTGCAGTTGCGGGCCGACAAGTGGCGACCATCCATCGTCATCTTTGTCCGTGTTGGCTAATCCCAAATCAACCAGACGTGTTTGATGTACCGAAAGGGCGGCGGAAAACGGCAGGTTTGTTTGCACTGACCGAAGAGCCTCAATTTGAATCTGTGTGCCTTTCAACATGCGGAGCTGATCGGAATGCGACCATGCCACGCGCCACGCGACTTCTTTGGCGGCGTCTTTAGTTTCCACCCATGTGTCTTTAGCAAACTGAGTCGCTTCAAGGATTACATCTCCCGACCCCGACCAGTTCCCGCTTCCACCACCTCCTGCACCTCCGGCGACAACAACGCCGAAGCCGGATGTGACTCGACTAAACTCTGATCTCGATTCTCTCATATCGCCGATGGTCATCTCAGTCATTGCACGCTCCATCTTCAGCGCGTGTTCGGCAGGCAAAACAAAATCCAGCGCCGCCCACTCTCGCTGAATCGTTTCAAGCTGGGCATCGGTCGTGTTTGTGGATTGAAGCAATTCCCAAGTCGCAGCTTGTGTAATGCTTGCGACAGCGATCCGTACGAGTTGTGAGATGATCAGCCGTTCACCGGTTAATCCTCTAACCAACCCAAGCATACCCCGCAAATGCGCGGTAGCAGCTTCTGCATCGTCTTCATAAAGTGCAAACAAGACTGCCGCACTGAGTCTTTGAGAAGCTTGCTTCATCGGCGCGAGCATCGGCAGACGCCCCGTGAAACCTTGGTTGTAGTTGTATTTGAAATCCATCGTCCGCTTGTCGGCCAGTTGATCCAGCAATTCAAGCTCGGCTGTCATTCCATCTATCTTATCTGCCAAGTCATCCCAAGTGTTCGTAACTTTGTCGTCACGCAAGTTGGGTTGTAGCCAGCCAACCGCTGCTTTGCCCGGTGCGATGGCGCGCATGGAAGACGGGGGATTCGTGGAGAGCAACCCAGATGAGGACGCATTCATCAATGCTTGCGCCTTGTAAAACAACTCCGCGCCATCCTCCTCTTTCGGCGGTGTCGGCGGGATGAGTTCCTTGACCGTGAGCTTTTCTCCAGCGGCGATCAGTTGCTGCCGGTATGCCATCACGGCGCGTTTCGCCTGCCAGTGATAGATCGCCAATCCCAATCCACTCACGACCAACACGCCGAGGAGCGTCAGCAAGATGATTTTGCGCCCGCTCAGTTTCACGTCGTGGCTTGTTGAAAAAACCTGCGCTGTTTGTCCGTGATGGTCATCTCCAGTTTTTCCATCACTTGCAACATGTCTTCCCAAACGCGGCGCTTCTCGCTCATGGCTTGGTTACGGAGCAGATACGCCGGATGATATGTGGGCATGAGCGGAATGCCGCGATACGTCTGCCAGTTGCCGCGCAGTTTCGTGATACCAACTGTTTTGCCAAGCAACCCCTCTACGGCGGTCGCACCAAGCGCAACGAGAGCTTTCGGTTTGATCAAATCAATCTGCTCGTGCAGATACGGGATACATGTCGCCATCTCGGCGGGCGTGGGTTTGCGGTTGCCAGCGGATTGTCCGGGTGTGTCAGGTCGGCATTTCAGGATGTTCGCGATGTAAACATCCGCGCGGCTCACGCCCATCGCAGTGATGATCTTGGTGAGTAATTGTCCTGCTGCGCCGACGAAGGGTTCGCCTTGCGCATCTTCATCCGCACCCGGTGCTTCACCCACGAACATGAGCGGCGAATCAATGTTGCCCACGCCGAACACCACAGTCGTGCGCGATGACGCAAGGTTCGGACATTTCACACAAGACAGCACGCGCGTCTGCAACTCCGCGAACGCAGCGGCTTTGGTGGAATCTGCTGAAGTGATGCGCGCGGGCGCAGGTGGATTACTCCGAGAGAACAGCCCGATGGTGACGGGTTTTGGCATGGCCATCACTGGTGTCGGACGAGGAGCGAGCTTTGTCGCGATATGTCCAGTGGTCACGGCGGCGACGGGGCGATTGGTGGCAATTGTCGGGGGCAATGCGAGCGAGCGGAGTGTTTCCGCCGAGACAGCGACGTGCCGTGCGCCTTTGGATTTCAAATCTTCGAGATGCGTGATCGTGGCGTCGAGCAGTTGATCGTAGGCCGATGACATGGGCGACAGCGTAATGTCCACCGCATGTTTTGCCAGTTGCAATTTAGGCGCGGCTCTGGTGAATTTCGACCATGCAAAAATTCTCCTTACTCGGCGCGGCACTCGTAGGTGCGAGCCTCGCATTATCATCTGCAACAATGCGGGCGGCGGATTCGCCCATCGGCTACAAGGACACACCTCTCATCCCCGGAACATCGTGGCATGTACACGATCCAGATCGCCCGCGTCCGCACGTCGTCACGTCTGCGCCGACTTTCAGTCACAACGCCGGTGCACCGTCGGATGCCATTGTGCTATTCGACGGGAAGGATTTGTCCAAGTGGCGGAGCGACAAAGGCGAGGCGGCAGCGTGGAAAGTTGAGAACGGTTATATGGAAGTCACACCCAAGGCCGGAAACATTTTCACGCGCGATGAGTTCAGTGATTTCCAACTTCATTTTGAATTCGCGACTCCAGAAAAAGTGAAGGGCAACAGTCAAGGTCGGGGCAACAGCGGCGTGTTCCTTCACGGCATCTACGAAGTGCAGGTGCTCGATTCATATGAGAACATCACCTACGCCGACGGACAGTTAGGCGCGTTGTATGGGCAATACCCGCCGCTGGCAAATCCCGCCAAGAAGCCGGGTGAGTGGTCGAGTTACGACGTGATCTTTGAAGGACCACGCTTCGATGCCGAAGGCAAAGTCACACGCAAGGCCAGCGTGACCGTGATTGTGAACGGCGTCGTGCTCCAGCACAAAAAGGAATACATCGGTTCAACCAAGCACAAGGAAGTGGCCGATTACAGCAATGTGAAAACCACGCGCGGCCCGATTGGTTTACAGGATCATGGCGATTTGATGCGCTTCCGCAACATGTGGCTGCGCCCGCTCGGTGAATACGACAAGCCATAATTGCGCATCACTCCAGCTTCAAACCCTCCGTGAGCCAAGCTCGCGGAGGGTTTTTTATCCTCATCACTGGAGAAGCCCCGGTGTCACTACCCGGATTACACTGATTGCGGTATGTGGTGGCGGGGTTAATGTGACTCACCGCTAAATCTGCGGTGCGAGAGAAACGAGAAGAGTTTTAACCCGGTAGAAGTGCGAGCGGAACGTGCGCGTTATTGCGTGACGAGAAGTGGATTTGGACTTACGCCGTCAACCCACGGCGACAATCAAGCCGCCCATGGGGGCGCGGGCGGCTTGCGACTGGCCTGTTCGTGCCAACTCTCTCCGGCGCGGGCAGGCCAGATCGTATTTTAGGCGGCAAAGAGAGTATTGAAGTGGTGCATCCGGCAGGACTCGAACCTGCAACCTTCTGATTCGAAGTCAGAAGCTCTATCCAATTGAGCTACGGATGCGACCGCGCGTGGAGTGTTTCAAAGTTTCCCGGACCAGACAAGGACAAGGCGAGAAGATTTCTTTGATCTAGGTTCTCCAAAAAAAAGCCCGTTGCGAACCACTTCGCAACGGGCCAACCCACCCAACCCAAGTTCCATCGGAACTTACCAACAATGATCACGCCCCTGATGCGAGCGACCATGACCAAATCCCATCCTTACGCGCGGATGCGAATACTGCGTCACATAAACCGGCTGCGGATAATAGACGACCGGCGCGGGCATATAAACCACGCGCGGTGCAGGTGCGCACACAACTCGCGGAGGAGCACACGGCGCGGGAGCGTATGTGGAATAAGAGACGGAGTAATTTACTGGATGGCGATCAATCGCGTGTGTGACGACACCAGCCACGGCAACTCCGGTGAGAATTTTCCCCATAGTTGCCCATTCGCGGTCACCCGCTTTGGCGGTTTGCAGGCTTGCACCTGCGAGAGCTAGAACAGTTACGGCTACGATGATTTTTTTCATATTTTACCTTTCGTGTTATCCGAACTCGAACTTGGTTATGTGACGGAGAGGTTTTAAGTTTATTCAGTCGGCGGCATCAGTTAGGGTTTCAACGCTCTATGACGAAACCGTCGGCACAGCGTCCACCCCCGCCGCGCAAGCGATTACCCAGGTCGTTGAAAGAACTCACGCCTTCGCAACATTTCAAGCCGGGCGCGTTTTTTCGCGAACTTGTCTGGAAAGCACTGCTCACTCGGCGACATGGAGAACACAAGCGTCCTGTTTTTCCAAAACTCAAGCACGGTCAAGTAGCCATCACTTGGATCGGTCATGCGTCTTTCCTCATCCAATTCACAGACCTGAACGTGCTCGTGGATCCGAACTTTGCGAACTGGCTCTTCTTGTTGAAGCGCATCAAGCGGTCCGGGTTGCGGATTGAAGATCTCCCGCCGATTGATCTCGTGCTGCTCACACATGCGCACTTCGATCATTTCCACAAACCCACGTTGCGAAAGTTGCCTCATCCCAAAATCGGGGTGATGCCGTGGGGCGTTGGCGACCTCGCTCAGAATCTTGGGTTCGAGCGTGTGATCGAACTGGAGTGGTGGGAGAGTTTCGCGCAGCGCGAATGGAAGGTAACGCTCACACCAAGCCAACATTGGGGCGCGCGGACATTGCACGATCAACATCGCGGCTTTGGGGGATTCGTTCTCGAACATCAAGGTCGTCGTATCTATCACGCTGGCGACAGTGCGTACTTCGATGGCTTCAAAGAAATCGGCCAACGTCTCGCACCAGATGTGGCTTTGCTGCCGATTGGCGCGTATCACCCGGAGACATTTCGTAAAGTCCACATGGGGCCGGATGAAGCGGTGAAGGCGTTCAACGATCTGCGCGCACAATGGCTCGTGCCCATGCATTACGGCACGTTCAAACTTTCGTTCGAAGACATGGATGAACCGCCACGCTGGTTGCGTGAACTTGCCCACGAAAACGGTATCAGTCAGAAGCTTCGCATCCTCGAAGAAGGCGTGCCGACGGTGTTTTGATGCGCGCCCGTTCACACGCAGGCTTGACGGCACGCGGAAAAATCTCCAAACGAGTGCGGCATGTCTGACAACAAAACGTCGCCTACCGAACATTCTCCAGCGGCATCGTCTTTTGAACTTCCACTGAAAGGTTTCAAAGGCACGCCCGATGAGATTGATCGTCAATGGTACGAGCAGGTGTACAAAGGTCGTGGTGATTCGATGGCGCAGTTGACCATCCGCTCGGTGGTGATGGGCGGCGTCATCGGCATGGTGATGGCCGTCTCCAATCTCTACACCACGCTTAAACTCGGCTGGAGCTTCGGCGTCTCCATCACTGCCTGTGTCATCTCGTTCGTCGTCTGGAACGCCATCCGCACGATTCTCGGTGGACGCGTCAGCCAAATGACCATTCTGGAAAACAACTGTATGCAATCTACCGCTACTGCTGCGGGTGGTTCAACGGGTGCGACCATCGGCACAGCCTTCGGCGCGCTGCTCCTGATTCAAGGAGTTCATACCTCGTGGTTGATCCTTGTGCCTTTTGCGCTGTTGACGGCGGCGCTCGGAGTATTTCTGGCCATCCCGATGAAGCGGCAGATGATCAACCAGGAACAACTTAAATTCCCATCAGGCATCGCCACGGCAGAGACGTTGCAAAGCCTCTATTCCAAAGGCGTCGAAGCGATGCAAAAAGCTTGGGCGCTGATCATCGCGTTGGCCGTCGGCGGCGTGGTTGGAATTCTGCGATCTTACAGTGCTCTTGCAGATCAATTCACTGCGAAGGGTCATCCGCAAGCGTGGCTGGACAAACTTCTGGAAAAGAAAGTTCTCATTCCCGAAGTGTTGGATTTCACCGGCAGATTGAATCCGCTCGCACACGGAAACATGGCGGGCTTTGGTTTTGAACCAAGCGTGCTGCTCATCGGTGCGGGAATGATCACCGGCTTGCGAGTTTCCCTCTCTATGCTTGCTGGCTCGGTGCTGCTTTACTTCGTGGTCGCGCCGCAACTTCTCGCCGCCGACATCGCTCACGTTGGGGTGTTGGACTACGTGCCTTCGTTCAAGGTGAACGCAGAGGGAAATTTTAATCCCATGCGGTGGGCGCTCTGGGGTGGCACATCTGTGATGGTGTTCTCCAGCTTGATCCAGATGGCACTCAACTGGCGCACTGTCTTGCGTGCCTTCTCCATTTTCAAAAAGGACGATCAATCCGCTCAGAGTGCCGCGATAGATGCTATTGAAGTCCCAAACTCATGGCTGATCATCGGCCTGATTCCCATCACCATCGGCCTCGTCATCGTGCAATATCTTGCGTTCAAGATTTCAATCGGCTTGGGGTTGATCGCGGTCGCGATGTCCTTTGTTGCATCGCTCGTTTGTTGTCGGGCTGTCGGTGAAACAGACACAGGCCCGGTTGGCGCGATGGGGAAGGTGACGCAGTTGCTTTACGCCGTTCTGCCCGGTGCAAAAGGTCTGGCCGAGGTCAACCTCATGGCCGCAGGCGTCACCGCCGGTTCGGGCAATGCTTCCGCAGATTTGCTCACCGATTTGAAGAGCGGTTATCTCCTCGGCGCAAATCCGCGCAAACAGTTCCTCGCACAATTTTTCGGCATCTTCTTCGGCATCTTCGCCGTCATCCCTGCGTGGTACGCCATGGTGCCGAACAAAGAAGCCCTCGAAGCCATGAACCCGCCCGCCACCAACATGTGGAAAGCCACGGCAGACTTGTTGACCCAAGGCATCCACATGCTGCCCAAGACCGCCATCACCGCCATCGTCATCGGCGCGCTCATTGGCATCCTGCTGCCGATCATCGAAAAACTTTTCCCAAAAGCGCAGCGTTTTCTTCCATCTGCTATGGGCTTGGGCTTGTCGTGGGTTGTGCCATTTCAAAATGCACTGTCGTTCGCCATCGGTGCGGTCATCGTTTTCGTCTGGCAAAAGTTCTGGCGGAAGAAATCTGATACATTCGCCGTGCCGATTGCTTCCGGTCTCGTCGCAGGTGAATCGCTCGTGGCTGCGTTCATCGCCATCGCCTGTACTTTGGTGGGATTGTTGTATGCGACGAAGTGAACACTTGCGTTGTCGGGTGGTTGCAGGCTAAAAATTGATCTATGAAGAGAATCATTCTTTCACTCATCGCGTTCGGTTTGATTATTTCCGCCCGCGCCGCCATCCAGACTCAAACGGTCGAATACAAGCAAGGCGACACCACACTCGAAGGCGTGATCGTCTTTGATGATGCCGTGAAAACCAAACGTCCCGGCGTGCTGATCGTGCATCAATGGATGGGGCTCACCGATTATGAAAAGAAGCGCGCGACAATGTTGGCCCAGCTTGGCTACGTCGCATTCTGTGCTGACATCTATGGCAAAGGCGTTCGCCCGAAAGACACTTCCGAAGCCGGGCCGATGGCCGGAAAATTCAAAGGCGACCGCGCTTTGCTCCGCGCTCGCGTGAATGTTTCCCTAGATGCGTTCAAGAAAAGCGAACTCGTGGACATCAAGCGCGTCGCAGCCATTGGATATTGTTTCGGTGGCACAGCGACAATTGAACTCGCACGCAGCGGCGCGGAACTCGCGGGCGTCGTCAGTTTTCATGGCGGCTTGGATTCACCCACGCCCGCTGATGGCAAGAACATCAAAACTAAAGTGCTCGCTTGTCATGGCGCAGATGATCCGTTCGTTCCTGCGAAAGACTTGGCGGCTTTCGAGAGCGAGATGCGCGATAACAAAGTGGACTGGCAGCTCATCGCCTATGGCGGCGCGGTTCACAGCTTCACCCAACCGATGGCTGGCAACGATAATTCCAAAGGCGCAGCCTACAACGAACGCGCAGACAAACGTTCATGGGAAGACATGAAGCAGTTCTTCGGCGAGTTGTTCAAGTGACAATCGCCGGAGTGTGGGCAGTCCCGCACTCCGCTCCTCACCCGGCGTTCATCACACCCTATGCCGCTTCCGGGTGCTTTTTATCTGGCTCTTGAACGTTCGCCGACTACCGTTGTCCGACTTGCATGACCAATCTGAAAGTTAAGTCACCTATGCGCGCCATAAAAATCATCTGTGGATTCGGGCTGATTTCGGTCCTCGCCGCCGTCTCTCTCTATGCCCAGAAAGTTCCCGTCATCGAAAAGACCTTATCCAATGGCATGAAGCTGCTACTGGTCGAGCGACATGACGATCCGTCCGTGGCTGGTGGTTGGGTGGCGCACGTCGGCAGTTCCAACGAGCGACCGGGTATCACGGGCATCGCGCATTTGTTTGAGCACATGATGTTCAAGGGCACGCCCACGCTCGGCACGACGAACAATCAGCGTGATCATGAGATCATTCTCGAACAGGAAAAGGTCCGGGACGAGATGCGCGCCGAGGAGGTTAAGATGCGCCAGGCCATGCGTCGGGGTGAGATTGACGACATCGCCAAACTGGAGAACAAAACAGCGCACTACAAGGCACTGGAAAAGAAGTTCAACGATCTCGTCGCCGCGCAACGGCAGATGCTGGTGAAGAATGAGTTCTTCAAGATCTACACCAGCAACGGTGGCTCAGGGATGAACGCCTATACTTCCGACGATATGACGGCTTACTTCGTCAACGTGCCCGCCAACAAGCTGGAGTTGTGGATGTGGATGGAGTCCGAGCGCTTGCTGCGCCCCGTGTTCCGGGAGTTCTATTCCGAGCGCGATGTCGTGTTCGAGGAACGCCGGATGCGCACAGAGTCCACGCCGCTCGGCAAATTCAATGAGACATTCAACTCCGTGTTCTGGGAATCGCATCCCTACAGTTGGCCGACGGTGGGCTGGCCGTCGGACATTCCGGCGATCTCGAAGGCGCAGGCGGATGAGTTTTATGCCACGTTCTATGCGCCGCAAAATATCACGCTGATCCTCGTGGGCGATTTCAACGCAGAAAAAACAGCAGCACTCATCGAAAAATACTTTGAACGAATTCCGCGTGGCAAAAAAGAAGCGCCGGACGTCGTCACGCTTGAAGTGAAACAAGTCGCGGAGAAGCGTATGAACGCCGAGGCGGAAACCAACCCGCAGGTGGACATCCTTTGGCACACGGTACCGTTCGGGCACAAGGATTCGTATCCACTCGCGATCCTCGGCCAGTTGCTGTCCACGCGCACGGGGCGGTTGTTCAAGGGGATGGTGTTAACCAACGAAGTGGCGACAGATGTCTGGGGACATCAGATGTCGCAGAAGTGGGCGGGCTCATTCAACATCGGCGGTGAAGCGAAAGACGGGCGGACGCCCGCTGATGTGGAGGCCGCGATCTATGGCGAGCTGGACAAACTCGCCAACACCGAAGTGCCTGCCGAAGAATTGCAGAAGGTGAAAAATAATTTTGCGGCTGGCGAATACCGCAAGCTCGGTTCGAACACCGCGATCCTGATGCAACTCATGCATTGCGATGGCTTGGGGGACTGGCGCGCGATCAATGAGTTTGGCGCGAAGTATCAAGCCGTGACCGCCGCCGATGTTCAACGCGTGGTGAAGACTTATTTCACCAAGGAAAATCGCGCCGTGGCCACCTACACCCGCAAAGTTGAAACCGCGAAAACTCACTGATATGAATCTCAATCCCAACCGTTACATCTTTGCGATCGCTGCTGCTGTAACCCTGCTTCAAGGGTGTGCAACCAGATGTCGCCTTCCTGCAACTCCACTGCCGGCATCGGCATCCATCCCGGATCGCCCGGAGAAACTCACCTTCCCGCCGTTCGAGTTCACGCCGCCGAAAGCAGACCCGTATCGTGTGGCTTTGAAGAGCGGGCCGGTGGCCTACGTCGCGGAAGATCGCGAACTGCCGCTCATTAGCATTTCCATATTGGTTCGCACTGGGGACTGGGTTGAGCCAGAGGGCAAAGAGGGGCTTACGGATTTTTGCGGCTCGCTGCTCACAAGCGCTGGCACGGAAGCCCGCACCGCTCAGGAACTCGAAGAGCGGCTCGCATTCCTCGCCGCAAACCTTGGCTCCGGCATCCAGGGCGCGCAAGGCACTGTCTCGCTCAACCTGCTTTCCAAAGACCTCGATGAAGGGCTGGCGATCTTGCGCGAGGTTTTGACCAAGCCACGCTTCCAACAGGATCGTCTCGATCTCCAGAAACGGATGACGATGCAATCCATGAAACAGCGCAATGACGACTCCGCGAACATCGAAGGGATGGAGCAGGGCTTCCTGGCTTATGGGGAAAAGTTCTGGGACAACCGCCATCAAACGGCCGCCTCCATCGAATCCATCACACGCGAAGATTTGTTGGCGTTCCATCAGCGCTGGTTCTTTCCGGGGAACTTCATCATCGCTGCGGCGGGTGATTTCAACCGCGCTGAGATGATCACCAAGCTGGAAAAACTTTTCAGCGACTGGCCGTGGACGGGCACGCCGCCGCCGCCGATGCCGCAGGATGTCGCGATCGCTGCGCCCGGTGTTTATCTCGTGGATAAGACAGTGAACCAAGGCCGCGTCTCGCTCATGTTGCCGGGTATCAAAC
>JANPGI010000557.1:0-4726 GCA_031423875.1 Verrucomicrobiota bacterium
CAGCACGCGGGAACCTTGCGTCTGACCAATAATGCCGCGCTCAACATCACCAATGGCTGGCTTGATGTAGCAACGAAATTTGAGAATGGCTTCGGCTGTACCACTCTCATCAGCACTGCCGGAAGTTTGGTTACAAGCAACGTGATCAACACGGGCACGATGCGGTTGACTGGAAATGCCGGGCTGACCGTGAGCGGCACATTCACGAACACCGGCACGCTCGACATCATGACGTGGAGCGGCACGTTGCCTGTCGGCTTCGTGAACACCGGAACGGTTTTGGATCGCAGCCTGATCGTGATGACAGCGTTTGGCCTGAGTGGAACAAACTTCTCCGCTACGATCCAGGGCTACGCAGGCCACAACTATCAGTTGCAATACCGCAACGATCTCGCGAGTGGCTCATGGCAGAATGTGGCTTCACTTGTTGCGGGTGCTGGCGCGCCAATCAACTTCCTGCACAGCGGCGGCGGGGTGGGAGAACAGAAGTTCTATCGCGTGGCAGTCAATCCGTGAACGGGGGACGAGTTACTCGTCTTTGGATTTGAGCGAGCGGACGGTTTCGCGGATGGCTTTGTAGCGCGAATGGGCGCGGAGCTTTTTCAGGTCGGGGTCTTTGGCCATCCAGTTGAAATCCCGGTAGCCAAGCGTGAGTGCTTTTTCAATGGCATCAGCAGCACGGTCACATTGATCCGTCAGGGAATAGCTGCAAGCTAGATTGTAGAACACGAGCGGATTTTCCGGCTCAAGTTCGGCAAGACGTTCATCCACATTGAGACCTTCCGAGTAGCGACCGCGCTTGGTGTAATTGTCCCCCAACAACTGCAACGCCTCCACGTAGCGTGGATCACGACGGACAACGCCCTCCATGAATTGGATCTGAATGTCCAGCGCCCGCGTTTGATCACGGGCTGAACGACTTTTTGACACGCTGCTTTTAGACGCCATACGACACAGCCAGTTTCCCGAACCCGCCAACGCAAGTCAATCCATCACGTTTTTGGCGCGCCGGATGGACACGCCTCGGTTTTCCCGGCAAGATGACAGTGTCGTGCAAACAGAATCTATTTCATCCGAGTCCGCCATGAGCGCGGTGCTGGAGGTTTTCCCCGGCGCACAACGGGCATTGTTCCGTCGCTATCACATCGGTGGCTGTGCCAGTTGTGGCTTTCAACCTACGGAGACTCTCGCCCAAGTCTGTGCGCGAAACGGTAATCTCGATGTGGCTGAAGTGTTGTCTCACATCCAATCCAGCCACGAGTTGGACGCGAAGATTTTCATTGGCGCGGTCGAACTTGCTGAATTGCGGAAGCAAGACACGACGGTGCGGTTGCTGGACGTGCGCTCGCGCGAGGAATTTGAGGCGGTGAACATCGCCGGCTCGCAATTGATGTCGCAGGACGTGATGCGTCAGATCATGGGCGACGGCTCGAACACGCGTCCGCTCGTGATCTTGGATCATCAAGGCAAGACGGCGCTGGATGCGGCGGCGTATTTCATGGGGCATGGTTTGCAGAATGTGCGTGTGCTGCGCGGCGGCATTGATGCGTGGGCGCAGGAAGTGGAAACGACGATGCGGAGATACAAACTGGGTTGAAATTTTCAACGCAAAGACGCAAGGGAGCTAAGGCGCAAAGAAAACTCACTCAGCAGAACAGCCTTTTCCCAACCTTTGCGCCTTTGCATCTTTGCACCTTTGCGTTTTAATCGGGTTGTGAACGAAGACCTACAAAAACGAATTCAGGCTGCTCTCGCCAATCCGCAGAACATGGGCGAGCTGGCGGATGCGGACGCCATCGGCACGGTAGGGAACTCCGATTGCGGCGAGATGCTGCGCATGTGGGTGAAGTTCAAACAGCAGGATGGCAAGCGGGTGATTGATCGCGCCACGTTCCAATCGTTCGGCTGCGAGACAGCCATCGCGGTGGCGAGCTTGGCGACAGAATTGATTCGCGGCAAAACGGCTGAAGAAGCGTTGGCGCTCAAACCTGAAGAACTCGCAGGAGAACTCGGCCCGCTGCCGCCGATGAAGATTCACTGCTCTCAACTCGTGGAGGGCGCGCTGCGTTCGGCGTTGAGTCCGCAAGCGGAGACTTGCGTGAAGCCCACCGAAGCCAAGCCCGGTGAAGGCTCAATCGCCCCAACCTTGCTGGATAGTTTCTCCAAGCCCAAAGAAGGCGGCGTGAAGATTCAGTTTTTGGATTGAGCGGAGCGCGGCTGTGTCCCGCAAAGCGGGGCCAGCCGCAGCGTGTGACAGGAACTGAGGCTGGGGAAAACTCCAAACATCTGTTGAAGCGGAGTTGCTGCGACTGGTCTTTCAGACACAGTCGCGCTCCGTCAAGTAGCCTTACTCGTAACTTCCACACGATCCCGGTAGCGAGCGGCGATGATGACAAACAGCACTCCCACCACGGCCATCATTGCGGCGTAAAAATAGAATCGCCCGGAGGAGACGCTCTCGTCGCCGTGACCGCTACCAAGTTTGGTGATGGTGACGACGAGCAGATTTCCGAGCGCAGTCGTCAGCAGGAAGAAACTCATGACGGCACTTTTCATCGAAGCGGCGGCTTGTGTGTAGGCGAATTCCAGTCCGGTGGCGGATACGAGCACTTCGCAAGCGGTGAGGATGATGTAGGGCCAGGTTTGCAGCGCGAGGCTCAGGGTTTCTCCGTTCTCGATCCGCTTTTGAAACAGTCCCACCCACACGAAGCAGAATGTCAGAAGCACCATTCCGACCGACATGCGGCGCAGCGGAGTGACGCGCAGGTCGAATTTTTCCAACAGCGGATACACGCCCCACGTCAACACCGGCACGAGGATCATGACGATGATGGGATTGATGGATTGCATCTGTTCTGCGCCGACATTGATGCCGAGGAATTTGAACGGCGTCATCTGCGCGCCTTGCATCACCCATGTGGAGAGTGATTGATCCCACAACGACCAGAACGGCACGATGAACGCAAACACTGCGAGGATGGGAGCCACAGAGCGAGCGGCGGAGATTTCCTGATCGTTGAATCGTCCACGCGCTCCGGACCAGAACGCTTCTGGCAGTTCCGAACGAAACCAAATGCTCGACACGAGCAGCAACGCAAACCATGCGACGAGCAAGCCCACCGCCGTCCATCCGACGGATTTGCCCAACGGCGACAAATCTGTCTGGAACGAGATGAACACCATGCAAATCGTCGCGAGCAGCGGCAACACGGCGGACGTGAGCACTGAGATGATTGCGGCGACACGCACACTTGCTACGGCGTTTGTTGAACGGCGAAATGCTTCCATGAAGACTTGGAAGAATCCGGCAGTGCGCGTCTCTTTGGCGGGTGGTTTGCGGACGTAATGTTTTGTGCCGAGCCAGAAGATCAGCGTGGCGAGCGCCATGATTATTCCCGGCACACCGAATGCCCAACTGTAGCCGCTGAATCCTGTTTGCTTTAACTGCCAGCAAATACGGTCAAAGAAACCTGCGTCCGCACCAAGATCAACTTGCTTGGCTGCAATCCACGGGATGATCAGGAATGAGAAGAAGGAGCCGAAGTTGATCGAGAAATAAAATGCGGCGTACGCTTTGCGCATCAGATGGCCTTGGTCGGCGGCAAATTGATCGCCCATGAATGCGGACACACAAGGCTTGATGCCGCCGGAGCCGAACGCGATCAGGCCGAGGCCGAGGTACAGGCAGTTGAGTTTTGCATCTGCGCTCGGAAACAAATCACTCAACGCCAGCACGCCATGGCCACCACAGTAGAAGAGCGAAATCCAGAGGATGGTTTTGTAGCGACCCCAGATGCGATCCGACAGCCATGCGCCGAACAACGGCAGGAAATAATTCGCGAAGACGAACAGATGGATGATGGTCGTGGCGCGATCCTTGGTCTGCATCAACGCCGAGGTGATGTAGAGCGCGAGGATGCTCCGCATCCCGTAATAGCTGAACCGTTCGGCGGCTTCGTTGCCGATGATGTATTTGATCTGGGGCGGCCAACGGTTGTTTGCGGGTGCTGGAGCTTCGGGATTCATAGTCGTTGCTGGCTTGGTGAGTAATCAAATGCCAGGAATCAGGCGAGCTTTTCTTACGAAGATGAGGTGAATTTTTCCCGCTGCCCCTTCCTCTCTAGCCATTGACTGCGGTGGCATGGATGCGCCTGAATCTCACCACAAAGATGAGGCACTCCGCGCGCCGCCAACTTCATTAACCACCGTAGTCATCCACCGGCAGAGACGCGCCGTGCAAGAACACCCAGCCAGTGCGCGGCGCGGCCACGAGCCTGATCTGGCGTGGTGAGTTGTGTCAACGAACGGGTTTGGTTGAAAAGCTTCCGTAACTTCGGTGAATCTTGCAGCGCTCCAGAAAGGCCGATCACGGGAATGCTGCGCGCACGGCAGAGTTGCGCGAGTGCTCCTGCGCCTTTACCCATGAGCGTGGAAGCATCCAGCGAACCCTCGCCAGTGATGACGAGATCGCAGCCGTCAAGGTAACTCGCGAGTCTGGTGGTCTTGGCGAGTAACTCGAAACCGGGCCGCAATTCGCCACGCCCAAATGTGGCAAGGCCGTAACCGAGTCCGCCTGCCCCACCTGCGCCATGCGCGTGAGCGAAATCAAATCCTAGTTGCTCCTTCGCGACCAATGCCAGCTTGCGCAGATTTTTCTCCGCGCTAGCAAACTCTTCCGCGCGCAAACCTTTCTGCGGGCCATAGACGCAGGTTGCTCCACGCTTGC
>JANPGI010000558.1:0-2314 GCA_031423875.1 Verrucomicrobiota bacterium
CGCGCAGCATTCGCTCCATTGCCACAATGGCTTTACCAAAAAAAGTTCTCATCATTGACGACGACGCCGAGTATCGCGCGTTGATGGGCGAGGTTCTCGCGATGGAAGGCTGGCTCGTGTTGGAGGCGGGCGATGGCGAAGCGGGATTGGAAATGGTCAGCAAGGAGCGGCCCGATGTCATTTTATGTGATCTGCTGATGCCGCGAAGCAATGGCTTCCTCGTGTGCCGGAAAATTCGCGGCGACTTCACGCTGCGTCACACCAAGATCGTCGTCACGTCGGGCAGGGATTACGATTCGGATCGTCTTGCGGCGATGGAGGCTGGTGCTGACGAATATCTGACCAAGCCGGTCAAACCTTACGATCTGATGGCGTTGATCGCGCGATTGACCGATGACACGCAGATCATGACGCGGGAGAGCAGCGTTGCGCCTTCCGGTCCGTCCAAGCCTGCGCGAATGAAATTCTGGGGCGTGCGCGGCTCCATACCCACGCCGGGCCCGGGCACGGTTCGTTACGGAGGCAACACGACTTGCGTGGAAGTGCGCGCGGGTGGCGAGATCATCATTCTGGATGGCGGCACCGGATTGCGCCCGCTCGGACGCGAACTGCTCGCGGAGTTCAAGGATCAACCGCTCAACGTCACGTTGCTGCTCTCGCACACGCATTGGGATCACATCCAAGGATTGCCGTTCTTCACGCCAATCTATCAACCTCGCTGCCGGATGCGGATTTTGGGATTTGAAGGTGCGCGTCGCGGACTGGTGAACGTGTTGACCGGTCAGATGGAAAGCCCTTACTTCCCCGTGCCGTTCGGCGAGCTGCCTGGCAACATCGAAGTGGACGAACTCAAGGATCTGGATTTCCCCGTCGGCAATCTCAAGGTGCGGGCGTGGTTCGCGAATCATCCCGGCATCTGCGTCGGCTACCGGATCGAGACGCAGGAAGGCTCGATTGTTTTCTTTCCAGACAATGAACCACATTGCCGTTACGACGAGAAGGGTGATGTCCATCCCACGCGCAAAGATGCGTCACTCGAATATGCGCGCAGTCAGGAAGCGAAGATGACGGAGTTCATCCGAGGTGCGGATGTGTTGATCCTCGACGCGCAATACGACCGAGCTGAATACGAAAAACACGTCGGCTGGGGACACGGTTGTGTGGACGATGTGGTGACACTCGCGTTGCGTGCGGATGTGAAACAGCTTTTCCTTTTCCATCACGACCCCGATCACGACGACGCGAAGATTGATCAGATGCTCGCGCACGCCCGGCAGATCGTGGCGGCGGCCAAGTCACCGATGCTGGTGGAAGCGGCGGTGGAAGGCCGTGTGGTGGAGCTGGTGAAGGCGAAGGGGTGAAACGACTACGTCTTCTTGAACTGCTCGAAGCGAGCGATGCGTGACTGGATGTCCCGAATGATTTCCTGGAGTTCATGCTGATCCCCGGCTTCCAGATGGGGCTTCAACTTTTCCAGCAGCGGCTCGACGACGCGTTGATGTCGCTGGATCAGATTGGCGACGTCAGCTTCATAAACCGAGATGCGATCAAACAATCCCTGACGATAGAGTGAGGGCAGCGCGTAAAGTTTGAGCAGAATCAGCCCCTCGGGTGTGGCGGTGGGGATTTCGATCTCAACAAAGCGATGCGTCGTGCCGTAATGTTCCTGCACCTCGGCGAATAGTTTGTTGGCCGTCAGCAAGACATCCACGCGCACGCTGCGAAACCGGCCACGGATAAAAAACTCACTCTGCTCCTCGATAGTGATTTCAGGAAGGCTTTTAACGGATGGGAGCGACATGAGTAGGTCAATATCCTCGGTGTTCCTGCCTTCCACATATCGCAACATCGCAATGCCACCAACCAGCAGATAGTTGATCTTGCGCTCGCCAAGCAGGGTGAATAATTCCACGACGTCGCGGTCAGTGGGAAGCAGATTGGGAGATGGCTTTCGGCTGGTGTTCTCGCCTTGTGCCCCGCCATTGCCCCACGCGTCCGGTCCAAGCAGCACGGCGTTGCGAACGATTTCAGCAATGCGCCGGATGCTGCCGCCTGGAGCGAGGGTGACGTTCATAATCGGTGAATTGATTGTGGCATAATTGCTCGCGAAGGGAACGGAGAAAGTTTGGTCGCGTAATCGCTGTTTCACCCGCGCTCGTCCGTGGTTGAAACGCCCCCGTGACTCACAAGCCGGGCGTGCATCTGCACAAGAATCGGTTCGGCACGGTCATCTACGTCGGCAAGGCGCGCGATCTTCGTAAGCGAGTGAATCAGTATTCCCATCCCTCCGCCGCATGGTGCGGGAACTCGCGCC
>JANPGI010000559.1:0-4358 GCA_031423875.1 Verrucomicrobiota bacterium
GTGGATGTTCACGTCAAGTGCGCCGCGTTGTTGGAAGTGATCCCACATCACGCGACCATTCTTCGGGTCAATACGGCGGATGCGGACGTAGGGTAGCGTCTGCGCGCCGATGGCGACAAGATCGGGGTTTAGTTCTTCATCTTCGTCCGTTGGACTCATGTAGCTGACCGTGTAGATGAACTTGCCTTTGAGATACGCGATGACGCCGTCCATGGAGTTGATCCAGATTTGTTTTCCGGTCTGCGCATCAAGTTTCAGCACGACATCTCCGGTGCGATTGGAAACGTCAATTTGTTTGGAGAACTTGATCGCCTCCGGGCTGGCGGTGGTGGTGTTGACGTAGATCGAACCTGCGTTATCGAAGAACATGCTCTTGATGCCGACGGAGGGCAGACGCCAGCGGGCGTTGCCGGTGGCGAGTTCAAATGCGCTCAACACTCCCTTGTCAAAAACAAACAACGTGTCGCCGCGCTCGACTACGGGGCCGAGTCCGGTGTGTTCATCGCCCTCGTCATCCGCCGCGAATCCGTATCTGCCCGCGATGGGATAGTTGAGAGTGCTGTCCCACTTTTTCTTGTTCGATTTGTCCAGCACGATGAGGGATTTGCCAGCAGTGATGGCGGTGACGGAGGGTTGCGGATAGATGGAGGGTTCACCCACAACTTCACCCTCCCAATCGGGAGACGTGTTGCCAGCGGAATGGATGCTCACGAGATAACGGCTATGATCTTCGCGCTCGATGCCGCCACCGGCGTTGCGTTGCATCTCGTTGAGCAATTCGTTGGCGATGTCCGCCGTGGCGGTGACAGAAACATTTCCGTCCAGTGCAGATTTCTTGGGCGGAGCTTTCATGGCGTTCCGTTCGACGATGTTTTCCTCAAGCATCCGTACGGTGAAGCGGATGAAACCTGAGCGCGTGGCGACGATCTCGGAGCGGCTGCGGTATTTGTAGGCGTCCTTCTTGTCAACGCCGGGCGGAAGTTTCACTCCGTCCATCTCGTCCATCATGTTCAGTGCGCGCTGCTGGTTCAACGCCACGGAAAGCGTGGCGGGCGCGGCGATCCGTGCTGCGACGGGCGCATTGGCGAGAGTGTCGGCAAGTTTTTGAGGGTCCAACTGTCGGCGTGCGCCCGGATCAGTCACGGGCTTTGCGCCGGGTTTGACGGCGATGGCCTTCGCGTTCTTGTTCGTGGAGGTGGGCGCGTTGGTGGAGGCAATCGTTGTTGGACGTTGGCCGATGGTATTGGTTTTCACCTGACCGCTGACGAGATTGAACCGCGTGATGAAGATTGGTCCGTCATAAGTTTGCTCGCGCGTTTCCATTTCGTCGCCGACACGTTTTGCACCTTCAAAGCCGCCGCTGAATTCGAGTTCCTGTTTCGACTGACCGGAATCCCAATCGTAACGGACAACTTTCTTTCCATCGGCGACCCAGATGTTTTTATCGAGCACGAGCAGTTCGAGATTTCGTTCTGCGGAGCGGATGCTGTCCTTGGTGTATTTTTCGACCGATGGAACGCGGATAGTGTATTCGCTTTTCGCAGCTTCCTCCTGCATCCGTTTCACGCTGGCGGCGGCTTGCTCGCCGATTTTCTTTTTGTCCACGATGTGATTCAACCAGACCTCTTTCTTGGACTTGATGTCGTAGCGCGCAAGTTTGTCACCGTGGATGAAAACGATCTGGTTATCGGGACAGAACGCGCTTTTGCCGGACGCTGCGGGTTCGTCCTCGAAACGGATGGCTAAGGCGGGACTCGGTCTTGATCCAAACCAGGCGTACCAGATCCAAACGCCAATGACCGTGACGATCAACAGTGCGGCAAGTTTGGCGATGAGCGCGACTTTGCTCCATTCAGTGCGTTGCGCGACATCGCGCTGTCCGGCGTAGGTTGGGATTTTAATGTGATTGGCTTCAGCCTTCTCGCGGCAATGCACGGAGCAGACATAGCCGAAGAGTTGCATGCACAGCGGACAGATGGGCTTCTCGCAAACACGACATTTTTCCGTGACGCGTTGCTTGGGATGCTTGCTGCAAAATCGCGTGTCCACGACATCCGGCATGGCTGCGCCTGCGGCGGGAGCGTGCGCTTGATGAAGTCTCACAGGTGCGGCGGTGACGGGTGGCGGCGCAACCGGTGATGGAATCGGAACGGGCGCGGGCGCAACCGGTGACGGTGGCGCGACGACTTGTTGAACAATTGGTGACGGCGGTGGCGGTGTGAGGATTGCGGGCGCAACTGGAGCGGGACGCGGCGCGGCGGGAATTGAAACTGTCGGTGCGTTTGGTGTCGCGGGGATGCTGACGCGCATCGGGCCGGACTGCGTTGGAGGAGCCGGGGACGGCGCAACTGGAACAGACACGGCTGGCTTGGCTGTAGGTGGCGGTGGCGCGATTTCTTTTGCTGGCGCAAGACCTGTGTGTTGCGGCGCGGCGATGTCCCCAAATTCCTGACGCACCAGTTCGTTGAAGCGCGCGGAGAGATCAACGCCGCAACTCGGACACGTGAAGTTGACGGAATGTCGTAGCATCTCCGGTGTCGCGTCCATGGCGTATTTCGCTCCGCAATCGCAAATAACTTTCATAAGAGTTCAGGGTTTTGGGTTGAGCAAAATGATGTTTGTCGTCAGCGGCAACGGGATTGTTAGAATCGGCAGGGAGGAATTCATCGTGCCGTCACAAAACAGAAACGAGCCACCATACTTGTGATGATTGTTGGCGGGCTTTTTGCCGTTGTCGGAGAACGCAAGTTCGCCCACGGCCTTCGCGGCGGTGTTCAACTGGCGGTCACTCATCAACACAGCGGAGGTGTTCGTTTCGCTGAGACCCATGTAATAGGCGTAGCTGATGCGGGCGTTGGTCAATGATTCACCCGGCGTCAGTTTTTTATCTTTGCTGCCAGGGCAGATGAAGATGGAGTTGTCCGCCGAGTAGCGCGGCACGAGCAGGCCCAGCGCGCTTTCGGAGGTCTGGGCATTCGTCGCAATGGGAAACATTTCACGGCTGTCGTTGGCATAAATCTGGAGCGACACGTACATCTTTTGAAGGTTGCTGCGGCACTTTGTCTTTTGCCGAAGTTGATTTTGCCGTGCGCCGAAGCCGAACATCATTGTGTAGAGAATGATGAGGATCGCCATCGTGATGAGCAGTTCGATGAGCGAGAATGCCCTGATGTGAACACGCGCTTGCGAGCGGTGTCTGTGGGATCGCAGCGGTGGCATGGGTTGTTTGTAGCCAACCTTCCGGTTGCTGGCAACGGTGATTGTGGTTATTGGCTTCAACTTATCTCAAGTCGTAAAGCCGAAACTCATGAACTCAAAAATGGGTTTTTTGAGTTTCTGAATTTTGGCTGTGGACAGTTGCCGGTTGATCAGCGTTCGCCCACTTGCGGATTGAACACAAGCCACAGCCAGCCGAGTAGCAGCGAGACGCCGCCGATGGGAGTGATCGCGCCGAGCCATCTCATGTTTGTGACCGCGAGCAGATACAGTGAGCCAGAGAAAATCAGGATGCCCGCGAAGAAACAAAGCCACGGGATGGATTGCACCGGGCGACGTCCGGCGAGGAGGAATAGGATGATCGCGTGGATGAGGTGGTAAAGCACGGCCTTCTCCCAGATCGCGATGGTGGCGTACTCAGTGAGCAGATTTTTTAATCCGTGGGCGCCAAACGCGCCGAGCGCAACGGCGAGAAAACCCATGAGTGCGGAGATGCGGATGGCGACGGAGTTATTCATGACAACGGGATCGTAGGCGGGCGGCGGGAGAGTTTCAAACTTTACGCGATGCGCGCCAAATTTCGGCTGAGGAAATCTACCGGGATTTGAGTGGTCAACTGTTACTTGCGTCGAGATGGAATACGTCGGTTTGGCGGCGATCAGTCAGTTGTTCACACCCCCAATCGGCTGGCGGCTGGGGTTTGTGAGGATACAACTAATTGTGTTTTCGACCTGTTTTCTCGCAAATAAACATTGTGACATCGGGTGTGTTTTTCTATGATTTGATGACGCTCGTCTGACGGTTTTTCTCAAACCGAGCGGGACTCCACTTATGGCGAATGAAACTGATGTGACCGAAGAAATTAACGCACCGTCCGACACGACGGTGAAGGCGGATTACGGTGCGGCGCAGCTCAGTCAACTCAAAGGACTCGAGGCAGTGCGCAAAAAACCCGGCATGTATATCGGCGGCACAGATGAACGCGCGCTGCATCATTGCGTGAGCGAAGTTCTCGACAATTCCGTGGACGAACATCTCGCGGGTCATTGCAAACGCATTGATGTGACGATCCATGTGGACGGCTCGATTTCGATCCGCGACGACGGGCGTGGCATTCCGGTGGACATCAACAAGGACTCCGG
>JANPGI010000560.1:0-32850 GCA_031423875.1 Verrucomicrobiota bacterium
CGGCTCAACACCACCGCCAAACCAGAACTGTCCCGCCCACCTAAGCCGCCAGAAGTATTTTCCAGGCCGCTTAACGATCATAACCACTCAGCAATCTTTGAAATTTGAAACCTTCGCTTTATTCAGCGTCTCCCTAACAGCTTTTGCCGCTCGGCGAGTGGTTTGTAAAATTTGCCGAAGCCATAGGTGTCGAGTTGGCTTTCCTGATACAATTTATAGACCTGAGTTATTTCGTTGCGGACTTTTCCGAGTTCTGTTTTTTGAAGTGCTAGCAGTTGTTCTTTTTCCGCAATTACCTGATCGGCGCTGTTCAGATACGCAGCAATCTGTTCAGGTGAATATGCGAAGTCTTTGATCTCTTCGGAGAAGATAGCGTCGAGGTCTGCGATTGGGATTTTGTTGCGGCAAGTGCGGCAAACATATTTGGGACTGTTCGACGGGACATACATCTTTTCTCCGCATTCACAAAATGCGATGCCGGCAAAGATATGCACAGGCTTCTGAGCGGGTCTCCGATTCTGCTCCAGAGATCGGTCAATGATTCCGTTGCACTCATCCCATAGTTCGCTTGAGACAATCGCCTCAATATCGTGCAGCACCCATTCTTGTTCAGGCTTCATGGCCCATTGATTCGCCTGCCCGTTGCGCGTCGTGTGATTAGATCGCTGAATCCCTTTGGCGGTCGGGTCTTGAAGTAGGCGCGTGACGGTTTTACTGGTGAACATTGAACCGTTGCGGGTGCGATGCCCTGCTTCATTGAGCAAGCGGACTACTGTTTTCTTGCGCCCGTGCTTTAGAAACAACTCATACATGAGCTTTCGAACGGGAGCTTCCTTTGGGTCAACCGCCAGTCTTTTGCCCTTCCATTGATAGCCGAACGGGGCAGACCCACCAAGTGGACTGCCTAATTTCGCTCTGATGGCGACCGATGCTCGGACGCGATCCACCGTCCCTTCTCGCTCCCATTGAGCCATTGCCGCGATCATCGTGTAAAAGAGCCGTCCTGCCGGACTGGATGTGTCAATGGACTCTTGCAAGCTGATGAGGTCGGCATTGTTCGCGCGGAAGTAATCCGAAAAATCCAAAAGTTCTCGTGTATTGCGAGCAAGCCTGGCTAATTTTGAGAAAACAAGTCCCGTGATGTGACCGCGTTTTACATCAGCAAGCATCCGTTTGGTTTCGGGTTGATCAATGACTGATTTCCCAGAGATGCCTGCAAGGTCGCAGACCTCTTTGACAGTCCAACCTTTCGCTTCGGCATATGCCAGAACCGGCAATAAAAAAGGCGATCCAAAGCCTCCAGCGAATGCTAAAATACGAGACTTGATATTTGGCAATGGTGTTGCAATATTTCACCTATGATTTCCCGCAAGCATTACTCTGACCGGCTTAAAAAAGCCTTGGGGCGCAATCCCGTGGTCGCCCTGCTGGGACCGCGTCAATGCGGTAAGACCACGCTGGCGCGGCAGATGATTCCCGTCAGCCATCCACAATATTTTGACTTGGAAGATCCGGTGGTGGCCCGTCTCATGGAAAATCCCATGACGGCATTGCAGGGATTGCAGGGACTGGTGGTGATTGACGAAGCGCAACGTCAACCGGGTTTGTTCCCCGTGTTGCGGGTGCTGGCCGATCGGGCGAAGCAACCGGCAACCTTCCTGATTCTCGGCAGTGCTTCACCGGAACTATCGCGGCAGGCCGCCGAATCGCTGGCCGGCCGGGTCGAAATCATAGAAATGCGCGGCTTCGACCTCAACGAATTGCCGGCCGGATCTCAGGAAATCCTCTGGCAGCGGGGTGGTTTTCCGCGCTCCTACCTAGCCGCAGATGAAGAGAGCAGCGTGGCGTGGCGCAAGAATTTTATCCGCACGTTTCTGGAACGTGATCTGGCTGCCTTGGGTTTCGGCCTTTCGCCCGCGCTCATGGGCCGGTTTTGGACCATGCTCGCCCACTATCATGCGCAGCTTTGGAACGGCAGCGAAATAGCCGCCTCGCTGGGCATCGCCCCCAACACCGCCCGCGCGTATCTGGACGCGCTGGAGCAAACCTACATGATCCGGCGGCTGTTGCCGTGGCAGGCCAACCTAGGAAAACGGCTCGTCAAAACTCCAAAAATATATTTCCGCGACTCCGGCTTGTTCCATACGCTCTGCGGCATTCCATCCTCGGCTGAACTGTTGACGAATCCAAAACTTGGCGCTTCGTGGGAAGGCTTTGCTCTGGAAGAAATCATCCAAGCGCAGCAGCCCGACCAGATTTGGTTCTACGCCGTTCACAGCGGATCGGAACTCGACTTGCTGATGGAGATCGGGGGCAAACGCATCGGGGTGGAATTCAAACGGGCGGATGCCCCGCAGTCCACCCGCTCGATGCATCTGGCGATCACCGACCTGGGATTGGATGA
Organism: Verrucomicrobiota bacterium; assembly: GCA_031423875.1. Lineage (GTDB taxonomy): Bacteria > Verrucomicrobiota > Verrucomicrobiia > Limisphaerales > JADLHS01 > JADLHS01. The sequence continues at coordinate 2,405 of JANPGI010000560.1, forward strand.
ACTTTGGGTGGTTTATCCGGGCACTCGCGCTTACGCCTTGGACGACCGGATTAAAGTCCGTCCGCTCGCCGCCTGCATTCAACCCCGGAAAACTTCTGGCCGGATCAAATGAGCCGGATGCGGCATTAAAAAAAGCGATTCCAAGAATCGCCTTGTGTGGGTCACCTACGCTTGCGGTTACCGCAGATCGTTTGAAGGCTTCGTCGTAGCGTTTGTATTTACGGTGTGTTGTCGTCTCGTTGTTCATGGTGTCGTGTGTTAGCTCACACAATCACCCAACGCTTGTCCACCAAACCGATGCAAGGCCAATCCGAGATTCTTTTCCAGAAATGTTCCTGACCTCGGTTTTAGTTGAGGCAGATGAGGTGATGCAAATTCTCAGATTAGTTGCGCAGCAGGCTCTAGTTTAGATCGGCGATTGCTGGCAAAGTCATAGAAGATTCAACCAAGTCAGAAATCAACCCGAACAGCCGACACCACAACTATGAAGAAAATGATCCTTTCGACCTTGGTCGCCAGCGCGGCCACGATCACCACTCACGCGGCAATGCTTGCTGGATATTCGTTCACCGGGGCAGCCAATGGCACGCTTTCCGGTTTTGCGGATGAAGTGGGAGCAGCGAACATAACCGCTAGTCCGCTCACGACCTCCACGATGGGTGCAGTAGGCGTTGTCAGCGGTTTCATGGGCGCATTTGACAATTCAGTCGGTGGCTACGCGTTTGACGGCAAGGGATACCGGATGTTGGCGAGCTTTGCGGTGAATAGCTCAACAGGGATACCAACGCACTATTTTGATTTCTCGGTTCAAGTCAGCCCCGGATACCAACTCACATTCACCAATTTGACCGCTGACTTCGGCATAGACATCAACAATGCCACCTCGGGTAGTACGGCTGCCAATTTCGACCTTTGGGCGGCTGTGAACGCGGGCAGTTATGTGAGGCTCGATGTTATCAACGGGGCAGTCCCACCAACGGGAACATATCCAGGATACTTTGTGCGCAATGACATCTCCAAGAACCTGCTTGTGGGTGCGGGTATTCCCCCCAGCCCGCTTTCCACTGGAGTCCCGAATGTCCCGCAATTCTTCGGAAGTTCTGACACAATCTATTTTCGGCTCGCATTTGCGGACAACAATTCAAGTGCAACCACAAAGGCAGTGTTCATTGATGACATTAAGTTGTATGGAGACATCAGCCCAGTCCCCGAACCGAGCAGTATTGCTTTGGCTGGACTAGGTGCGGCAAGCCTTGTCATTTTCCGCCGTAGGAAGTGACAGACGAACTGAATCAATTCAAACTCTCATGAGGCCAGCTTTTTTGCCTGGCCTCTTTTTTCGCAAAATGTCGGCGATGTTTTTGTGTAGCGATTCGGAAAGACCGGATCAAATAAACAGCCGTCGAAGTAGATTGCCAAGATGAAGATCAAGGGACTCCGCTGGTGGATCGTCGCGCTGCTGTTCGGCGCGGCGGTGTTGAATTATGTGGATCGCCAAACGCTCTCGGCGCTCGCACCCACCATCCAGGGCGATTTGAAAATGGACGACCGCGACTACGCCAACGTTGTGAACATCTTCCTCGTCGCCTACACGATTGCCTATCTAATCTCTGGCCGCATCGCGGACAAGATGGGCACACGCGCCAGCATGGCGCTGTTCGTATTGTGGTGGTCGGTGGCGAACATGCTGACCGCCGCCGCGCAAGGTGTGCGTTCGATGAGCGGATTTCGTTTTCTCCTCGGCCTCGGCGAAGCGGGCGTCTGGCCGGCGGCGTCCAAAGTCGTTTCCGAATGGTTTCCCGCCAAAGAACGCGCGCTGGCCATCGGCGTTTATACGATGGGCGCAACCATTGGTGCGACGGTCGCACCGTATCTCGTCATCCCGCTGGCGACGCATGCGTATCACGAGACCCTGCCTGCCGTCGCGAACTGGCTGGGTCACGGCACGGGCTGGCGCGTGGCATTCATCTTGACCGGTCTTGCCGGACTGGTGTGGCTGATTCCGTGGCTGTGGTTTTACCGTCAGCCGCGCGCGAGCAAACTCATCACCACCGATGAACTCAAGCTGATTGAAGATTCCGCTGCCAAAGAAAATCCCGCCGACTCGCTCGCGTCGAACTCGTGGTCGTGGAAGCAGGTTTTTCTGTTTCGCGGCACTTGGCTCTTGCTGCTCGGACGGCTCATCACCGATCCGGTATGGTATTTTTACCAGTTCTGGTTTCCGAAATACTTGAGCGCCGACCGCCATCTCTCGCAGGAGCAGTTGAAGATTACTTGGATCATCTACGCCGCAGCGGGCGTCGGCAGTCTGCTGGGCGGCTGGTTATCCGGCAATTTTGTGAAACGCGGCACTGCTCCCGCAAAGAGCCGGTTGTGGGTGATGCTCGGTTGTGCCTGCCTGATGCCGCTCTCGCCGTTCATTGCGCACGCGGCGGGACTGAACGTCGCCATGGCGCTCACTGTTTGCACCGTGCTTGCGTCGCTCGCGTGGCTTATCAACATCAGTTCGCTGGTCGTGGATGTCGTGCCGAAACACTCGCTTGGCACGGTTTTCAGCGTGGTCGCCACCGGCAGCACGGTCGGCGGCATCGTGATGAACCTTATCGTAGCCACGATGGTTGCCAGCCCGTCCACCAAGCCAGACGGATTTCTCGACCACGCAATCAAGTCGGTGTTCGGCCCGCTGCTGGAAATGGTGCAAGGCCACGGCTACGCGCAATGGTTTTTGATCATGGCGTTCCTGCATCCCGCAGCGTGGCTGCTGCTGAAATTCGGCGGCATCCAACGGCTGGGCAAGCAGGCTTAAATTTTGGTCAGAAACAAATTTTCAACCACGAATGGACACCAATAACATTTCAAACATGAACCGCAGAAATTTTCTTCAACTCGCCGCCGCTGCGACGGCGGGAACGTTTTTGCCGGGTTGCGTCACATCATCGTCACCGGTCAACGCTCCGGCTCACGCCAAGCGCGGTCTGGGCATTGGCACAAAACCCGGCAGTCTTTGGCAGAAAAAAATCGAACTGTGCGGTGCACGCTGGCTCTACAATTGGAAAACCACACCGCCAGAGAACATTCCGGCGGGCGTGGAATTCATTCCGATGGTCTGGAGCAAAGTGCGCGAGGAATCGCTCCCGCAGATCCGCGCTGAACTGCGTCGGAACAAATTCAAAACCCTGCTCGGCTACAACGAGCCGGACCAAAAAAAGCAGGGTAACCTGACCGTGGATGAAGCCTTGGAGCAATGGCCGAAGCTGATGGAACTCGGCGTGCGGCTCGGCAGCCCGGCAGGCGTGCATCCCGACAAGGATTGGATGAAGGCGTTCATGAAGGGCGTGGACGAACGCAAGCTGCGCGTGGATTTTGTGACCGTGCATTCCTACGGTGGGCCGAACGCGGGTACGTTGATGAAGCGCCTCGCGACCGTGCATGAGCTGTTTGGACGACCGATTTGGATCACGGAATTCGCCGTCGGCGATTGGAACGCGAAAACCCGCGAGGAAAACAAGTATCGCCCTGAGCGGGTTGTGGAGTTCGTGCGACAGGTTTTGCCCCAGTTGGATGCCTGCGAGTTTGTCGAGCGTTACGCGTGGTTTCCGTCCAAGCCGGACAGTGCTCCGCTCGGCTCATCTGCGCTGTTCAACGACGATGGAACGCTCACAGCCGTGGGTGAAGCGTATCGCACCGCGTGAACGCAGGTGACGCAAAGAATTTTTGCCACGACGTGCACGCATCACACGAAAGGGTTACTCGAATTCTCAAAGCCGAGAATCGCCATTTGCGACATCGGACTGCATTCTATCGCCGGAATGAAAACTTTCTCGCTTTGTTTGCTGCTGCTCGCGTTGGAACTTTCCGCCAGCGCGATCACCTATCATGTGGATAGTCAAAGCGGCGATGATGTGCGCGAGGGCACTTCCCCATCGCAGGCTTGGAAAAGTCTGGAACGCGTAAACACCCACATCTTCCAGCCCGGCGATCAATTACTCTTCAAAGCTGGCTCGCGCTTCTTCGGGCAACTGCGTCCGCAAGGTTCAGGCAAACTCGATGGCGGCAAGCCCGTTCCCATCGTCATCGCACAATACGGCGACGGCCCAAGACCGCGCATTGATGGCGAAGGAAAATTTCCCGATGCGGTGCTGTTGCGGAACGTCGAGTTCTGGGAGGTGAACGATCTGGAGATCACCAATCTCGGCAAAGACCGCGCCGCGTGGCGCACCGGCGTCCGCGTCGTCGCCGAGGGCTGCGGCAAGCTGCGCCACATCCGCCTGCGCAATCTGTTCGTGCATGACGTGAACGGCGATTTGCGCAAGGAGCGCGAGGGCTGCGGGATTTTTTTTGAGACGCGCGGACGAGATGATTCGCACTTTGATGATTTCCTAGTCGAGAATTGCCACGTCATCCGCACGGATCGGAACGGCATCTGCCAGCGCAGTGCCAGCCGCGCCCGCAGTCTGCGCGTGGTGATCCGCGGCAACCTGCTCGAAGACATCGGCGGCGACGGCATCAAGGTCTGGGGCAGCAACGGTGCGCTCGTGGAGCACAACGTCATTCGCGGTGGACGGATGCGGTGCAGTGATTACGCAGCGGGCATCTGGCCGTTCGCGAGCGACGACACCTTGATCCAGTTCAACGAAGTCTCCGGGATGAAAGGCACGAAGGACGGCCAAGGCTTCGATGCGGATTATCTCTGTCGCCGGTCGGTGTTCCAATACAACTACAGCCACGACAACGAAGGCGGATTCATACTCATCTGCTCGCCCGGCAATTCCTACAACGAAGACACCATCATCCGCTACAACATCAGCCAGAACGACGGCATCAATTCGGGGCGCGTCTTCCACATCAGCGGCACGAAGAACACGAAGATTTACAACAACACCATCTACATCGGCCCGAAACAAAAACTGCAGATGACGCTCTTCAGCACCTGGGACGACGGCAGCGCGCGCGACACATTTTTCTACAACAACATTTTCTACGTGGATGGCCGCGTGACCTATGACTTCGGCAAAAGCCTGAACACCGTCTTCGCGAATAACATTTTCTACGGCGCGCACCAGAACCCGCCGACGGATGCCTTTGCCATCACGAACCGGCCCGCGCTGCTCAAACCCGGCAGCGGCGGCGCGGGCTTTGATTCATTGAACGGCTACCAACTCTGCGATGCGGCAGCCTGCGTGCCGGGCCGCGTCATTGCGGACAACGGCGGGCGCGATTTTTTCGGTCATCCCATTCCCACAAATGAGCCGCCCTGCATCGGCGCGGCGCAGTTTCCCAAGTGAGGTGAGCGGGTTAGTTTCCGAATTGTCCCTTCGGCTGATTCTGCATGAACTTGACGACGGCTTCGGTGCGCGATTGGACGTGGAGTTTTTCGTAGATGTTGTGGAGATGGGAGCGCACGGTTTCGATGCTGATCTTGAGGCGATCCGCGATTTCCTTGTAGCGATAGCCTTTGGACAACTCTGTCAGGATTTCGAGTTCGCGGGTGGTCAGTGTTTGAAGGTGGTTGTCCTTCGCGGCAGGTCGTTGGAAAAATGAAACAACTTTACGCGCGACTTCCGGCGACATCGGCGATCCTCCGGCTTTGAGTTGCTCGATGGCTTGGACGATCTCATCGGGTTGCGATCTTTTGAGCATATAACCCGACGCGCCAGCTTGCAGCGAAGCGAATATCTGTTCTCCGTCCTCGTACACGGTGATCATCATGATGTGGAGTTCCGGTCGCCGGGCTTTGAGCTCGGCGACGAGTTTGATGCCGCTCATGCCGGGGAGGTTGATGTCCACGAGCGCGACATCGGGTTTTGAGTTCAGGATGGATTCAAGAGCGGACTCGGCACTGTTATAGGCGGCGCAGAAACTGAGATTGGGCGCGCGCTGAATGATGGCTCGCAAGGCTTTTTGAACACCCAAATCATCTTCAACGATTGCAACGCGGATGGACATTGTCTGTTTTGGTTGAGTTTTGATGGGATTGGTGGGCTGGGGGAATCATGGGCGCGGTCTTGTTGCTGCGCCAGTGGATTTCGCGTTGAGATTCAAACTGAGGATGACAGTCGTGCCTTTACCTGGAGTTGAATGCCAGCGATAGCGGCCTCCGGCAGATTCCAACCGGCGCTGCATGTTGCGCAGGCCATTGCGCGGACTGCTGGAGTTCTCGCTGTAACCGCAGCCGTTGTCGCGGATAGAAATCCAAAGAAGCGTGCCGCGCACGGCGATGCGCACCCGGACTTCTGTGGCATTGGAATGTTTCAACACATTCGTCAGCGCTTCCTTGAAGGCGAAGAAAATATGGTGACGTATCTCGCCCGGCACGGGAATGTCCGGTGGTCGGACGCAGATGTCTTGGCGGCAGTTGATGGCGGTGCGTCGGAAGAATTCCGTGCTTTGGTGCGCGAGGTATTCGACGAGGTGCGGAAGTGAATCTTTTTCCGGGTTGACCATCCACACCGTTTCATCGAGTGAAATGGTGGCTTGTCGGGCTTGGCGTGAAACTTCGCGCATTTGTGATTCGACCTCCCCTGAAGCACCGGGATCACTGGCGGCGAGATCGGTGAGGAAGGCCATCTGGGTCAGGCGCGCGCCCAAGTCATCGTGCAGATCGCGCGCGATGCGGGCGCGATCTCTTTCCAGAGCGTGCGCTTGTTCGAGACGTTTCAACCGGCGGCGCAATCTGAGCACGACCAGGTAACGAACCAAGACAAGCACGAGGCTGATCAACAAGACGAGTTCCAACAGCCTGAACCATGCTGTCTGCCAAAATGCGGGCAACACATCGAAGGCCAGCCTGATGGGCGTTTCATTCCAGACGCCGTCGTTGTTGGCTGCTTTGACTTGGAATTCATAATGGCCGGGTGGCAGGCGCGGATACGTGGCGGAGCGTTGGTTTTTTTCCTCGATCCAATCGGCGTCAAAGCTGACGAGCTTGCGTTTGAATGTCACTTTCTCAGGGGCGATGAAACTGATGGCCGTGTAGCGAAATTCCAGCTTCTTGTAATCGTGCGGCAGTTCGTTGACCTTTGCATCGCTCAAAGGTTTGTCGTCCGCCAGCGCGCTCTCGAAGTGGAGTGGAGGCGGAATCTTGTTGAAGGGCAGCGTCTCGGGATTGAACAACACGACGCCTTTGCTGGTCGCGAAACGTAATTCTCCCGAAGCCATTTTCCACACGGACGGCTGAGAGCCTGTCCCACACTCGACGTTCACCAGTCCGTCTGACGGGCCGAAGTAAAGCGGGTCAACGGAGTCCAGTTTTCCATCCATCAGAGCGTGCAGGTGAGTCAGATCCGCCCTGAAAATTCCGCGCGAGGATCCCATCCACAACCAACCGTTCGTGTCCTCGGACAATTGCGCAATGACGTCATCACGCAATCCGTCCGTCACACTGGCGAATTGAAAATGACCCTTAGAATATCTTCCCAACCCGCCACCCAGCGAGCCGATCCACAGAGAGCCATCTTTTGTGAAGTGAAGAGTGCCGATGGGGAGCTCGGGGATGCCGTCCGATTTGTCAAACTTGCGCCAGCCCTTGGCTTGGCGCTGGAACAATTCACCACCGCTATTGCCCACCCAAATAGTTCCATCGGGGTCTTCTGCGATGGCGTTTATGGAATAATTGTTGAAGTAAGGGTCGCTCAGATTTTTCAACACGGGTGATTTTCCGTTTGGAATCTGGAACAAGCCCGCAGGAAAAACGCCGACCCACAAGCTTCCCTTGTTGTCACGATACAGGGCGCGGATTTGCCGGTCTGCAAAGCCGACGGAAGTGACGAAGACCTCTTCGTAGTTCTCATTGATGCGGACGAGTCGCCCTGCCGCAGTGCCGATCCAATAGCCGCCTGCGCCGTCGGGCGCAAGACTTGTGACGCTGCGCGGCAACAAGTTTGAGACTGTCATGGCCGACGATGAAGAAATGATCCGTCCATATCCACCACCCTGATAAGCGACCACATCTTCGCAAATGGAGACAACATGTTCATGCAACAAGCCGGACTCCTTGTTGATGATGTTGAAAACTCTCGGACGTAATTTGAAAAGGCCGCCGCCCTCAGCACCGACCCACAGGTTGCTCTCGGCATCCTCGAAGATGTCTTTGATGGCATGATGCACGGATTCAACCTTGATGAGCTGGCCGTCCAACAGGCGGAATAATCCATCGCGTGCGGTGCCGATCCAGAGTGTATTTTTTTTGTCCTCGAGCATCGTGACTCCGTAGAGACCGAGCGAAATCTTCTTCACAAGGCGACCTGCATCGCAGACTCCCGGGGCGCAATATCGAAGTTCCGTTCCCGTGCTGATCCACATGCCGCCATCGCGTCCCGGGGACAAGGTGATCACCCCGTTGGGAACGCGCGTGACGTTCATCGGGACGCCGTTGCTCAACCATCCGTAGGTGTCTTGTTTGTAAAACCAAACTTGTCCCATGAGAGTGGCTGTCAGTTTGAAGAGCGAGGGGCCGCGAGTGATGCTGCTCAGATCGCCCACGTTTTCAAATGCAGTGCCGCCGCGCCGTAAAAGTTTTCCGCCGCCTTGTGTCGCCCACACCGTGCCGTCCTTGTCTTGCACCACCGAATCCACAGCCGCGTTTTTCGTGAGTGAAGGATCATTCACGGCGCTGAAGGCGTTGCCATTTTCTCGCAGCAACAATCCTGAGCGGCGAGTGGCGATCCACAGGCCGCCATCACGGTCTGAATAAACCTGCCGCACCTCTCCCTTGCCCAGAGCGGCGGAGGCGGCTTGTTCAAAGCTCACGAACCGCACGCCGTCGAAACGGATCAGTCCATACGGAGTTCCCATCCACAGATAACCGTCGCGATCCTGTGTGATAGATAAGATGGTGCTGCGTGGCAATCCCTCATCTGTCTGCCAGTTCTCAACGAGATAATCACCCGACACAACTGGTTTGGTTCGGATTTCTTGAGCCGGCACCGACAGGGAAAGCCCCGTGAACAAGAGCGAGAGCAGGATCAGACGCGCGCAAATTTTGGAGATCGGGTGATTCACTTTATGGTCGGATGACAACAGAAATGTTCGGGTGTGACAATGCCTCAAAGCCGACTTAAATCGAGTCACACTAAAGTGGGATGGTCAAAACCTTCAATTCATCTACGGTCAATTCATCACCTGACGCGCAACGTTTGTTTCCTTTTTGAAAAATGAAATCATCCCGATCAAAAACAAATCTGAACGACTCTGTGAGTGGCTTCACGCTGATCGAACTGCTTGTGGTGATCGCCATCATCGCGATCCTCGCTGCGATGCTGTTGCCTGCTCTAGCCAAAGCCAAACAGAAGGCGCAGGAGATCCGCTGCGTGAGCAACATCAAACAAATCACGCTGGCATCGAAGTCATACACTTTGGACAACGGCAACGTGGCACTGGGGCAGAACAATACGCTTTGGATGGGTGCGCTCCGGGATAATTTTGCGGATGCCAAGGAGGTGCTGCGTTGTCCAGCTACAATCAAAGACCCGGCAGGAGCATCCAATGCCGATGCGGTGGGAACAGCCGACACGGCATGGCGTCGAGGTAGCGCAGTCGCTACGGATATTTTCGTCGGCAGTTACGGCATCAATAACTGGCTCTATGGATCGGCGGTTGGCGCGTCAATGGGTTGGGCTGAGTGGGATACTACCAAGGCGTTTGGCAAAGACACTTCGGTGGTCAACCCGGTCAACACGCCGAACTTCATGGATTGCGTGCGGTTCGGAGCGAACCCGCTGGCAACATCGTCTCCCGCACGGAATCTTTATGACCCGGCCAATTCCGCCTCAGTGAACATGGAGCGCGTCACGATTGCGCGTCATAAAGTATCCGGTTCATCCAGTGCGCCTCAAAACGTGCCACCCGGAACGAAATTGCCGGGCGCGATCACGATGGGTTTCGTGGATGGCCACACCGAATCCGTGAGGTTGGAAAATCTTTGGACTTACTCGTGGCATCAGAATTATACCATCCCAGCTACGCGCCCACTTTGATGCAAACTGTCGAACACAGAGGTGCCTTCATTTCCCAATGGCTGCTGCGGCTCTCAAACGAAAGTGGGATACCCAATCACCGATAATGATGCATGATTAGACCAATCAACTGACAAATGAAATCACACACATCCCGAATCAGGCACGCTCGTTTTGGCTTCACACTCATCGAACTCCTCGTTGTGATCGCCATCATCGCCATTCTGGCGGCGATGCTGCTCCCGGCTTTGTCCAAAGCCAAGGACAAGGCCAAAGCGATCAATTGCCTGAACAACATGAGGCAGCTCGGTTTGGCCATCCGCATGTATGTGGACGACAGCGAAGGCACGCTCTTGCCGTGGCGCAGAACCGCCAACTATCCCGGATTTGAAAATGTCACGATAGACAGCTCGTTCGTAGTGCAGCAGGGAAATTTTTATTACTGGGAGGACATCTTGCGTCGTGGTAACTACGCGCCCGGCGCAAAAATCTACAACTGCCCATCGCTGACTGCCTTTGCCACGGCAGCGATCGGCAGCACGAGCACCAACAATTCTCTCGGTATCGGAATCAATCGTCCCGGCTTCGGAGTGTCAATGGACCCGGCCACCATCAATCCGCCTTTGGTGAAAGAAAAACTTGTCAAGAATCCCGCCGATTCGCTTTTGTTCGCGGATGCAGGCGAGGTCTCTGCAGCCACACAGAACAATCCCGATCCCGACAAATGGGTAGAGGTGACAAGTAATGGCACGACGGGTGGCACGGGTAGTTCATTTTTCAAATCACCCAACGGCTCACCCGCATGGTGGGACACCCAGCCCGTTCGCGTTGTGCCACGGCACGGCGGCCGTGCGACAACCGTTTGGTTCGATGGTCACTCCACAGCCGTCAAAGTCAGCACCATCGGCTTTCAATACGCAGAAGGAGACCTGAGGGCTTTATGGGACTTAAAATGATACGCAACGATTGCCGCACCCGACATCACACTAAAGTGGGATAGTTCTGTTCGGTCAAGCGTGCGACGATTTACCTGCATCCCAAACTTGTTTTACCGCTAAACAACCAATCCAATCCAAATGAAAAAAGACAACCTATTCAAAATACGGACAAGCACTGCGACCTGTGCGGCAATCTTGATCGGGTGGCTGTCAGCCACCTCCGCCATCGCTGCAAACATCGTCAGCAACGACGTCACCTCGGTACTTTGGCCGGGCGGCGCGCCTTTCACTTTTTTTGACAGTGCTTCGACTGGTGGTGGCGACACTGCTGCCGGTGCGAGCATCAATTTTGATCGCAACTTCGGTACGTTAAATGTCGGTGTTAACGGAAGTGAAGTCACCATTCGTGGCATCGGATGGGCATCGGGGGGTGCAAGTGCGTTCAATGCCACGAATGTCATCGCTACGATCACCTTTTTGGGAGCAGATGGGGCTTTCGGAGGAGTGGATGATGTCATTGTCGGCAAAGCCACAAACGATGTCACGGCGAGTTCGGCTGCGGGTGAATGGGTTTGGGGTTTCAACAGTCCGCTCACGGCAGTCGTTGATGGGGCAAGCAACAGGTTTCGCATCAACTTGACCGCCGTCGGCACGGGCACTATGAGATTCAAAACGACCACCGGTGCTGCTGCGGCGGACGTTAAACTAAGCGTCGCGGGCGCATCCACGCCGTATTCCCTTCCCACCTCTGCTGACCGCACGTGGCGGGGAGATTTGAGCGGCACTTGGGACACCAGCACTCTGAATTGGACGAACATTTTGGGCGGATCAGCCATCAATTACACCAACGGATCGCAGGCGATCTTCAATGACACGCTCGCGCCCGGCACATTGAGAACAAATGTCACATTGAGTGCCGCACACACGCCTTTGGGTGTGGCAGTCAACAACTCAAGTTATGATTACAGCTTTAGTGGCGGCAGATTGTCTGGCGCGATGGCTTTGACCAAATATGGCTCTCGCGCTTTGACATTGAACATGGCGAATGATTACTCCGGTGGAAGCACGCTGGGCGATGGCGTGGTGCGTCTAGGGAATGCCAATGCGTTGGGTGTTGGACAAATCGCTATCAACGGCGGCGCACTCACTTCAGACGGGGCCACAGCGCGGACGGTGACGAACGCGATTCAATTCACTGGTGCGGCGATCTTGGGTAACGCCGTGAACAACGGCGCGCTGACGTTCTCAGGCCCGGTTGATTTCGCTGCGGGTGGACGTGACATCACCATCAACAGCCCGGTGACTTTTTCTGGCAGCATGACCAACGGTGGGTTGGACGAAAAAACTGGCACAGCCACTCTGACCTTTAACGGCGTGACGGGCGAACAATCCGCCGGTGCGTGGCAGATTGAAGGCGGCAACTTTGTGGTCTCGGGTGGCAACATCAGCAAGCTCACCGGCGGTATCCGCATCGGCAACACCAGTGCCAATGGCTTGTCACGCATGACGATCACGAACGGAGCGGTGGTGAACATCACCGGTGGCGGACAAAACGCCCGCGTGGGTAACGACCAAGCCCCCACCGCTTCCGCCACGTCCACGAATATTTTGGATATTTCTGGAACGCTGGCTTGGACCACTAACTCCGGCGGTCTCATGGTCATGGGTGCTGCGGGTCAATTCGCTCAACTGAATCTTTTGTCGGGTGGATATCTGCAAATCTCCCGGTTTTTCCCGGGAACAAAAACCAACGAAGTGAACCTGAACGGCGGCACGCTCTCAGCCACGACGAACACGACGATTTACATGACGGGCTTGACCAACGTCCTCGTGCGCGCTGGCGGGGTGACGTTTGACACTGCGGGCTTTGACATCGGTGTGGATCAGCCGTTGTTGGACGGCACTGGCGGTGGCGGTTTGACCAAGATGGGCAGCGGCACATTGAGCCTCAACGGTGCGAACACCTACACAGGAATTAACACCGTCAATGGCGGTTCACTCGGCGGGTCTGGCTCGGTTGTCGGATCGATCAATCTCACCAGCACCGGCACTTTGGCTCCGGGCAACACACCCGGATCCATCGGAACGTTCACCATCAACACCTCATGCTTCTTCGGCCCATCCACCACAGCGTTTATGGACGTGGACGCCAGCACCGTATCCGGCGATCTTGTCAACGTTTCCCAGAATACGAGTTACCTCGGCAGCCTCGTGGTGTCCAATGTGAGTGCGACACCCTTCTCGTTGGGGCAGACGTATCCACTCTTCAATGTGGGAGTATCCAAGTTCGGCAACTTCTCCAGTATCACTTTGCTAGGAACGGGCGCGGCTGGTCTGGCTGGAACGTTCAATCCATCCACCGGTCAGTTGACCATCGTAGCGGGTGCTGCGCCTCAACCGGTCATCAATCAAGTCTCGGTTTCCGGTGGCGACATCATCCTTCAAGGAACGAATGGCACGCCCTCGGGAACGTATAGCGTGATCACCAGCACCAACGTCGCGACGCCGCTGGTCAATTGGGTCACCAACACCACCGGCGTGTTCGGTGCGGGCGGCACGTTTTCCAACGGCATCCCCGTGGGAAGCGAACCGGCTCGGTTTTTCCTGATCAAGACGCCTTGATTCGAGATTTCGGTCGGGTTTTTTTGGTAGTGTGGTAGAAACCGCCCGTTCAGTAATCACTGGACGGGCGGTTTTGTTTCACGTGCGCTCTATCGCCACTGAAAAACCGACCTTCTCACACGAAAGTGGGATAGGCGACCCCAACCCACGCAGCTAAGGTAAATCGAATCTCAGTAACACCTAAACCAACAACCCGACAATCCGCACATGAACAAAAAACTATCCTCTCTCGCTCTGGCTCTCGTGGCCGCCGCCACGATGCAAACTCAGGCCAGCACCATCGCCACCAACGATGTCACGCTCACCCTTGGGCCGAACTTCTTTTTTGACAGCGCATCAATCGGCGGCGGCGATATTACCGCCGCTTCCACACTTAGTTTCGTCCGAGATTTCGGGATTCTGTCGGGATCGCCTTCCACTGTTTCAATCACCGGCCTGGGCTTTGCCGCCAGCGGTTCGGGCGTCACGGCTTTGTATACCACAGCCACAATCAGTTTTCTCGGAGCGAACAATGCCGTAGGCGGTGGAGATGACGTTCTGTTCGGGACGGTGGGGGATAGCTTGGCTTACACCGGCGCAGGTGAATACGCATGGTCTTTCACCTCGCCGCTTTTGCAGAGCATCAACCCGAATGTCACCTTGAACAATTTCCAGATCGTTTTCAAAGGATACACGGACAACACGCTAGTGACTCCCGCCAATCTCCGGTTCAAAACGACCACAGGCACGGCTCTCAGCGCGGTCAAGTTGAGCGTTGCTGGCACATCGGTCGTCGTGCCTGAGCCTTCGACATTGGCTTTGGTTGGACTTGGTATCGCGGGATTGTTGGGATTTCGTCGGAAGTGAACCGGGGCAGTTGGGTTAACTCGTGCAAGGCTGGCTTCGTTTGAAGTCGGCCTTTCATTTTGGATCTCCGCTCGCGGTTAACTCACACGAAAGTGGGATTTTATGCTGTGCCTGTTCCCGTAGATTAAGCAGTCATCCACCATGGAGATCAAATCTGCATCATCATGATCCTGCCAAGGCAAACCCATTTTATGAAAATGGTTGTTCTCTGGCGCGCATCGCTCGTGATGTTCGCCTCGCTCGGATTTGCTCGCTCATCTGCGGCGGCCACAATCACCACCAACGATGTCACGGCGGTGCTCGGGCCTAATTTCTTTTTTGATACCGCTGCGATTGGTGGCAACGACAACAGCACCACTGTCTTCGTTCGCGATATTTCGGGCTACTGGACTTCCAACGCCACTGTCACGTTGAAAGGCCTTGGCTGGGCGTCCAAAGCTGGCGGCACTGTGGCGACAAGTGCGACGGTGACGTTCATCGATCCCGCAGGAGATGGGATTTATGGCACAACGGACGACATTGTCGTTGGCACGCGCACTGACGGGTTGGTTTTCGTGGCCGCGTCTGAATACGCTTGGCTGTTCGACTCCAATGTCGTCTTCACTGCTCGAAGCAGTTCGCTACGGATTTCGATTGCCGGATTCCATGCGGGTTCACCTGCTAACATTGACCGCAAAACCACCAGCGGCAGTGCGCAGAGCGCGGTGAAATTAAGCCTCGCTGGAACAGCCATCGCTGGCACGAACGCGCCTTCACCCACTTCTGCTACGGCGGCGGCTTCCGGTTTTTGGGATCAAATCAATTGGAACACCACCAACGGCGCAGTCACTGGCGGTTTGCCTGCCACGAACATCGCTGTCATCGGCGGCGAACGCAGCGTCACGTATCGCGGTCTGCCTGCCAATCAAACCATCGCAGGTTTGAATCTCGGCGATGAAGCGGCCACGCTCGGTCGTGGCACGTTGATCGTCAGCAACGGCGCATTGCGCGTCACTGGCAATCTCGTCGCCGGGCGCAGCGTGGCAGACAACGATGGATGGCTGAAAATTTACGGCGGAACACTGCAGGTGGATGGCAGTCTCATCCTCGGCCAGTCCGTAGATAGCTCCGATGGCTGGGTGGAAATCGCCGGCGGCGCGCTCGCGATCGGCGCTGATCTGAAAGGCGGCGCATTTCTCGCGGGCGGCGCATTGCTGCGCTTTCAAAATCCCGGCTCGGCGGCTGTTGTGCAGGTCGGCGGCAAACTCGAACTCACGCGCACGACGCTCGGCCTGACATTCACCACCAACTACGTTCACACGCCCGGTGCGACGATTCCGCTCCTCGAATACACCGTGCGCGATGGCCAATTCATCAACTTCCGCAAAGGCGATGAATTCAACACGGGCGTGAATCGTTTCCGCATCAACTACGACGTGCCCGTTGGTGGTGGTCGTCAACGCATCACACTCACTTCGCTGACGAACTGGCCCGCCGCCACGGCCGCGCCGAATGTGATTTTCATTCTTGCCGACGACCAGGGCTTCGCCGATTTGCGGCTTCACGGCGACGCAAAATTCCCCATGCCTGAACTGGAAAAACTCGCCTCTGCGGGCGCACGGTTCACCGATGCCTACGTTTGCGGCGGCGTGTGTCATCCCACGCGCAGTTCGATTTTGACGGGGCGTTACCAACAGCGTTTCGGTTCGGACAACAACCTCAGTGGTCCTTCCTACAACGGCACGTCCGCCAGCGAGCGCACCGTGCCACAGCGATTGCAAGGCCTCGGCTACCGCACCTATGGCATCGGCAAATGGCACATGGGTAACACGGCAGAATTTCTCCCCAATCAACGTGGCTTTGATCGCTGGTATGGCATCAACTCCGGCGGTCGCGCCTACTACACCGAAACAGGCGAGCAAAACACGTTTCAGAACGATATGGTGCTGCGTCCGCAAGACGAAGGTCTGTATGTCGCCGGCCGCATCGGCAATGCTTGCGTGTCCTTCATAGACGAGCAACTCACCAACAACCCCGGCCAGCCGTTTTACATTTACTGCGCCTTCAACTCCGTCCACGCGCCGATGGACATCAGCGCCAGCGACGCACGATTCACCCGTCTGCAAAATGAATTCGGCCTGGCTTACATCAACTACACGCCGAGCATCGTCTTTGGGGGTAGCACGTCGGCCACCACGCAGCAGAACCGTTACGAACTCGCCGCCATGTCGCTCGCGCTCGACGAGAACATCGGCAAGATCATCAATAAGGTGAACGCCACCGGGTTGAGCAGTAACACCATCATCGTTTATCTGAACGACAATGGCGGCGCGGGCTGGAACGCCACCTATGGCGGAAATTTTTCCTACAACACGCCGCTGCGGGGTTACAAAGGCGGCGGCACGACTGAAGGCAGCATCCGTGTTCCGGCTGCGATTCAATGGCCCGGAAAAATTCCCGCCGGTCAGGTCATCACCAATCCCGTGAGCAGCCTCGACTTTGTGGCCTCGCTCGTGAACGCGGGCAGCAACATCATCACTGCCGCGCGAAATGGTCTGGAAGGACTCGACCTGCTGCCGTTGCTCCGCCATGGCGCGTCGTTACCGACCAACCGGGTACACTTCTGGCGTGCGAACGGCACTGCGGCACGCATGGGCGACTGGAAAATTCAAGCCGACAGCAGCACCGCCACTTTCAAGCTCTACAACCTCCGCACGGACATCGGCGAAACCGCCGATGTCTCCGGCGTGAACCCGGCGACGTTCGCGGAACTCAAGGAACGCTTCGCTGCATGGAACTCTGCGAACATCGAACCGTTTTACGGCGGCAGCAGCATGGTGGTGGACGGCACGCTTGAACGCAGCGGCATCTCCAGCGGCTATCGTCTTCGCAATCCCGGCGTCACGCCCGCTTACCTCACGACGACGCTGCGCAAGCCGGTGGCGACGACCACCAATTTCTCGCTTGGCTTTTACTTGCGCCCCACCGAGACGAATCACGCCAGCGGTGCACAACTGTGGTTCGCGCTCGGCGACAGCACCAACCGCGCGGATTTGATCCGCGCCGGAATTGACTTTGGCACCGGGCAACTGCGTTTGATCGAAGGCAAGATCAGTGGCAGTGCATCCGTGCCGCTCGCGACATTGCCGAAGAATTTTACGGCGGGAACGCTCGACTTCAACGCCACCACCAAGCGGCTGACGTTTGCGCTCGGCGGCACGAATGTGTCGCTTGTCCTCGGCGGCAGCTACGGCACGCTGAACACCTGCGGCGGCGGCGTGGCAGGGATGGAAGGCGAACTCATGCAACCGTTCCAACCTGCGTATCCATCGGTAGCGGTGCAGACATTCAACCTGCAACCCGTGGCCGGGAAATTCAATTTCACCGCGCGTTACACCGGAGATTCGGTTTTCGGCCCAAAACTCGAACGCTCAAGCAGCGTCAACGGCACTTATCAAAGCGACGACCAAGGACTGATCGAAAGTCTTGGTGGCGGGTTGTTCCGTTTTACCACGCCGATGACGGCTGGCGCGTCGAACGAATTTTTCCGTGTGACCTTTAACCAACTATGAACATGAACCGTAGAAATTTTCTCCGATTGTCCGTGGCCACAGCAGCGGGAACGATGTTGTCGGGTTGTGCTACGGGATCGTCTTCTTCCTGTGCCCGGCCTCACGCCAAACGCGGCATCGGTATCGCCGCCAAACCCGGCAGCCAGTGGCGCGAGAAACTCGAGCTTTGTGGCGCGCAGTGGTTTTATTCCTGGAATAGCTCGCCACCGGATAATATTCCGCCGGGCGTCGAGTTCATTCCGATGGTCTGGGGCAAGCGACGCGAGGATTCATTCCCCAAACTCGCGGCGGAACTCCGGCAAAATAAATTCAAGACGTTGCTCGGTTATAACGAGCCGGATCAGCGTGACCAATCCAATATCACCGTCGAAGACGCACTGGCGCAGTGGCCGAAGCTGATGGACCTCGGCGTGCGGCTCGGTAGCCCGTCCTGTGTGCATCCCGACCGCGAATGGATGAAGGCGTTCATGAAGGGCGTGGAAGAGCGGCAGTTGCGTGTGGATTTTGTGACCGTGCATTCCTACGGCGGATTGAACGCGGACGCGTTGATGAAACGTTTGGCTGAGGTGCATGAACTTTACGGGCGTCCGCTCTGGCTCACAGAATTCGCCGTCGGCGACTGGCAGGCGAAAACGCGTGAACAGAATCGTTATCGCCCGGAGCAAATCGTGGAGTTCGTCGAAAAAGTGCTGCCCCGGTTGGATGCGTGCGAGTTTGTGGAGCGTTACGCGTGGTTTCCGTCGAAACCCGACAGTGCGCCACTCGGCCCGTGCGCTTTGTTTAATAACGACGGAACGCTGACTCCCGTGGGTGAAGCGTATCGCCCGGCATGATTCGCAAAACTAAATTTATGAATGTCATAAAAACGATTTTGGTCTCGCTGGCATTTGTCCAGATGAGTGCAGCGGCCACGTTAACCCCCGGTTACACCATCGGCAGCGGATTGCTCGGCAACAGTCTGGTAATTGATAACGCCAACACGGGCGGTGGTGATTCGTCCGCCGCATCGGGCGATCTTGGGTGGACGGCTGAAATCGCTGGCTTATGGAGCAGCAACGCCTTGGTGAGGCTTAGCGGAATCGCGCTACCGATCTTCAGTGACGCCAACACGACGAACACCACGGTCAGCGGCACGGTCACATTTTACTTCTACGATCTTAATCAAGGCACCAATTCGAACGCTTTTGAAGGTGCGGGTGTGGAGATGTTGCTAGGTTCTGCGACCGCGAGTTTTACTCAAGGAGCGGTAAGCACGTATTACGCGGCGTTTGATTCGCCCATCCAATTCACGACGAAGAGCAGCGGCGTGGCGGTGCGGGTCACAAACACCGGCTGGTTGCGCTTGAAGATCAACACGGCCTTAAGTGCGCCTGGCGTCATACGAAAGAACAGCACGAGCGGCGCGGTCATTGGGGGAACGAATCCAAACTTCCGCATGACTCTTGCGGGAACAGCCATCAACACGAGCGTTTTTCCGCCACGCGCGAACCTCGCGAAATATCAAGCGAGCAGTTCATCCACCACAAATGGCCTGTATCTACCGGACTTCGTGAATGACGGCCTCGTGAACAACAACAGTTGGCGCACGACCACTGTCAATACGCTGCATTGGGCCGAGGTGGATTTTCCGGTGGCCGTCACTATCCGCAGCGCACACGTCTATAGTGGCATTGACGACGGCTCGGCACTGGCAAACTTCAAAGTGCAATATCTGACGAACTCCGTTTGGGTGGACGCGCCCGGATCGTCCGTGACGGCCAACACCTCCATCGAAAGAAATATGATTTTCACCAGCGCAGTCACGTCCGATAGCTTCCGCCTCTACTGTGACGACAATGGCAACCAACGAGTCAAAGAGTTCGCACTGTTTCCTCCGAACCCCGGCACGAACGGTGTGGAGCAGGGCTATCCCATCGGCACGGATGTGGAATTGAATCTGGCAAAGAAGCGCCCGGCATTCGCCAACACCACCAGTGCGTCAAGCGGCAACTTTTTCCCCAAACTCGCCGTGGATGGTTTCGCAGATAGTCTATCGAAGTGGCAGACCGCGTTGCTGGGCAGCAATGCGCTTCAAGTCGAGTTGCGCATCAATGCCAAGATTGGCAGCGCGCATCTGTATTCAGGCGACGGTGCCGTTGCACCGCTGACGAACTTTGTTTTGCAATACTGGGACGGCACCGCGTGGCTGGCGATTCCCGGCGGCACGATTTCCGGAAACACCGATGCCGCCCGGGTCATCACCTTTGCCAGCCCGGTTACGACAAGCAACATTCTTCTGGTGTTCACGAACAGTTCCGTGAGCGCGGTGCGTGAGCTTTGTATCTTTCCGGCAAATGGCGGCGTGGGTTATCCGCTGGGTCAGGATGTTTTGATGGGACAGCCACCCAGTCAGAAATGGGATGATTACAACGACGCGTTTTACAACATCATCAATCGCGCCGCAAATCTTCCCGCCACCGTCAGCGGCGGCACGCCGAGTCTGGGCAGCACCAACCTCGCTGATCCGTTGAACCAGTACCAAGTGTTGCTGAACATCGGCACGGATACCTATCGCCTGCGCAATCGCCTGACCGGTGAATGTCTCGCTGGCGCGGGAGTTTCGACGAACACAGGCGTCCTGTTGGTGGATCAGGATTACACCGCCATGCCGCATCAGAACTGGCGTCTCGGAGATATTGATGGAACGAATTATTATCTCGTCAACCAATGGAGCGGCCTTCTGATTGATACACAGAATGGCGGGACCAACACAGGGACGACATTGGTTCAGAACACGAACACCGGCGCGAACTCGCAACGTTGGCGCGTCAGTTTTCAGGCGCGTTATCCTCGCAAAGGCTCTGCTGGATTTGTGAGCAGTTGGGCGGCGCACAAGGCCAACTGGGCTTACAACTGGGGACGCACAGACAACAGCCAGCCCAATCTTCCCGTTGATGTCGTGTACAATCCGATGCAGTGGGGCAATTTCAATTGGGACATCGGCAGCAGCCAAGGCCCGGTGGAACAATTCATGTCGCAATGGCGACGCGAGGATAGAGCAATGCACTACCTGGGCTTCAACGAACCCGACGCCTCAGAACAATCCAACATCACCACGAATCAGGCGATCCAATTGTGGCAGCGACTTGAACGCTTGGAGATGCCGCTCGTAAGTCCGGTCACCAAGAATCCGTTCGATTCTCTCTACCCGTGGATGACGAGTTTTATGGGTGAGGCCGATGATCGGGGCTATAGAATGGACGCAGTCGCCGTACACAAATATGCCGGGCCGGGCGGCGGTGATCCCAGTGCGCTCATAAACGAATTGCAATCGGTGAACACCACTTGGGGACGCCCCGTTTGGTTTACGGAGTTTTCCACCGTGGATTGGAGTACCAATTCCAGTGGCACGTGGACGCAGGAGGACAATTACAACTGGCTCGCGGAATTCATGTGGCGGGCGGAATCGCTGCCGTGGTTGCGGCGCTATTCCTTGTTCCTTTTCACCGCCAATACCACCAACTACGCCGAGCCAGCCAATCCCTGGGACACTGTCGGCCCGCGCTCGAACGCCTTCGACACGAACGGCACGCCCACGGCGTTTGGAGAATTGTATTTCGCATGGGACTGTGACGCGAACGTGCGGCAAGACACCGCTTACTTCATCCACAATCGAAGCGATCGCAAACGCATCCGCAATGCCGTCAGCTCCAGCGCGCCGAGCGTCGGCAACATCCGCGAAAGCACGAACACCACGCAGTGGGTGCTGCGTCCGTCCGACGTGGCCAATCAGTATTACATCGTGTCGCTGCGTGATGGACGGCGATTGCGCGCTTCGGGCGGCGTGGTGGATTTTGCTCCGGCGCAAACAACCGGTTCTACGGTCAGATGGAACTGGATCGAGTATCAATACGGCTGGTTCTATCTGGAGAATCCCGCCTCGCCCACCGGCAGTCGGCGATTGAAAGACACGAGCGGCGTATTCTCGATGGTTGCAAACACCACCGCGAGCGATCAAGTCCGCTGGCGTTTCATCGTTCCTTACACTCCAGTGGAAACTACTGCACCCGTCGCGCCCGTAAACCTGACTGCCACTGGCGGTGTGAATCAAGTGTCGCTGACATGGAACGCGAGCACTGCGACGGATTTTTCGTCCTACTCGGTGTATCGCAGCACCACTTCGGGCAGCAATTATTCACTGATCGCTTCCAATCTGACTTCGCCGAGTTATCTGAACTCGGGTGTTGTGGCTGGGACGAATTATTTTTATGTGGTGACCGCCACGGATTCGGTCGGTTACGAATCCGGTTTCTCCAGCCAAGCCAGCGCCATCCCGCTGTCGCCGGTGCCGCCGTGGCCGACGACGCCAACGAACATCACTTACAGCGTCAGCAATAATAACCTCGTGCTGAATTGGCCACCGAATTACACCGGCTGGCTGTTGCAGGTGCAGACGAACAGTCTGACTCAAGGGATCGGCACAAACTGGACAACAATCTTCAGTAGCAGCAATGGCAGTTCGTTCGTGCTGCCAGTTAATGTGAATGATCCAGCGGTGTTTTATCGCTTGAAACTTCCTTAGTGGCAGCCCCGATCCGTATAAGTGCAAACTGAAAATATCCGATGAAAAAAACACTGGTCATCCTAGCAGTGATTTTCGCTACATCGCTTTCCAACCCCAGCTATGCGGCTGATGCCATTGAAACCAAGGAGCAGCGCGATGCCCGGATGGGTTGGTGGCGTGACGCGAAGTTTGGGATGTTCATCCACTGGGGCGTTTATTCCGTGCCCGCCGGTTTTTATCAGGATAAACCCGTGCCCGGCATCGGTGAATGGATCATGAACAAGGGCAAGATCCCAATGGCGGAATATCAGCAGTTCGCCAAGGAGTTCAACCCAGTTAAATACGATGCGGATGCCTGGGTGCGCGCCGCCAAGGATGCGGGCATGAAATACATCGTCATCACCACGAAACATCACGACGGCTTCGCGCTTTTCGATTCCAAAGCCAACGATTGGAATGTGGTGAAGGCTACACCTTACGGCAAAGACCTGATACAGCCCCTGGCAGAATCGTGTCGCAAGCATGGCATCAAACTCGGCTTTTATTATTCGCAAGCGCAGGATTGGAACAACGGCGGCTCGGCTTCCGGCGGCAAATGGGACAAGGCGCAGGAGCATGACATGGACGATTACATTGATAAAGTCGCCGTGCCACAGGTGAAAGAACTGCTCTCAAACTACGGTGAATTTCCCTCCGTCATCTGGTGGGACACGCCGACGGGAATGAACACGAATCGCGCGCAGAAACTTTATGAAGTTGTCCGCACATTCAGGCCGGATCTGATTCAAAACAACCGGCTCGGCGGCGGGTTCAAGGGAGACACCGACACGCCGGAACAAAAAATTCCCGCCAAAGGCTTCCCCGGTCGCGATTGGGAGACGTGCATGACGATGAACAAAACCTGGGGTTTCAAGCGTGATGACCACGACTGGAAATCCGCCGAGACATTGATACGCCAACTCTGCGACATCGCCAGCAAGGGCGGTAACTATTTGTTAAACGTCGGCCCGACCAGTGAAGGTTTGATTCCGCAACCGAGCATCGAACGCCTCGCAGAAGTCGGCAGATGGATGCGGGTCAATAGCGAGGCGATTTACGGCACTACCGCGACACCGTTCGGTTCAGAATTTGGCGAAGCCGTTAAGACCAGGGACGGTTACGGCAAGGACACCATGGTTTCCTCCGCGAACGATTGGCGCGCGACGACCAAGCCCGGAAAAATTTATCTGATCATTTTCAACTGGCCGACCAATGGAACATTTGAACTTCCTGCTGTCGCGAGCAAAGTCACTGGCGCGCACCTGTTGGCTGGTAAGGAAACTTTGAAGTTCAAGCAAACGGAGGCCGAGGTTTCTATTTCATTGCCTGCGAAAGCGCCCGATGAAGTCGCCGCCGTAATCTGTCTGGAAATCGCGAAATGAAACTTTCCCTCGCACTCGGATTGTTGGTGTGTTGCACAGTCAATGGCTCGGCTGCATCTGCGCCCGTCGCCGCCATCAAACCCAACATCGTCGTCATATTGAGCGATGATGTGGGCTGGGGCGATCTGGGTTGTTACGGCGCGACGCGAATCAAGACGCCCAACCTAGATGCGCTGGCCCGCGAGGGGTTGCGCTTCACCGATGCGCACGCTTCCGCCGCCGTCTGCACGCCGACGCGCTATTCGCTGCTCACCGGGGAATATTCATGGCGGCGTGCTGCGATTGGACTCAATCGCGGCGTGGCGGGCGGTGACTCGCCGTTGCTCATTCCTGTCGGCACAACCACGCTGCCCGGGATTTTACGTGGCGCGGGCTATCGTACTGGGGCGGTGGGCAAGTGGCATCTGGGTTTTGGCAACGCCAAGCCGGATTACAACGAACACCTCAAGCCCGGCCCGCAGGAAATCGGCTTTGATGAATTCTTCGGTTTTCCCGCCACGAACGACCGCATGCCACCCGTTTATGTTCGCGGGCATCGCGTCGTGAATCTGACGACCAATGATCCCATCCGCTATTCCTACGATGCCGCCGAGGCGAAGAAAGAAAACCTGAGTCGCAACGCCGCCGGACGCCAGCGCATCGGCTGGATGAGCGGCGGCAAGTCGGCGTGGTGGAAGGATGAGGACATCGCTGACACGCTGACCGGAGAAGCCGTCGGCTTCATCGAGCAGAATCACGCGCAGCCATTCTTTCTGTATTTCGCACCGCATGATTGTCATGCCCCGACCATTCCGCATCCGCGCTTTGCTGGCACGTCGGGCTTGAGCGCACGTGCGGATATGATTCATGAACTCGACTGGTCGGTGGGCGAAGTGATGAAAACCCTTGCTCGCCTCGGCCTCGCAACGAACACGCTGGTCATCTTCTCCAGTGACAACGGTGCTCATGTGGCGAGTGAAAAAGATCATCGTCCAAACGGCCCATATCGAGGCGTGAAATCGCAGCTTTGGGAGGGTGGCCATCGTGAGCCGTTCATCGCGCACTGGCCTGGCCGCATCGCACCCGGTGTTTCGGATGAATTGGTGTGCCTCGTGGATTTGCCTGCGACGGCGGCGGCGATTGTGGATGCCAAGTTGCCGCCGGACGCCGCGCCGGATAGCTTTAATTTGCTGCCTGTTCTGCTCGGCCAGACCTACGTGCATCCGCGCAACAGCCTCGTTGTGATGAGCGGCAAGGGCGACCTCGCTATCCGTCAAGGCGACTGGAAATTCATCCCCGACCTCGCCGCCGCCGACGGCTGGTCATCGGGCAAATATAATTCAGGGACGAAACTGATCGGTCCGGGGCTTTACCATCTGGCCGAGGATCCCAGCGAGACAAACAATCTGCATGGCGCGAGGGCGGAAGTTTCCCGGCGGCTGAAGGCATTGCTCGAACACGCCCAAGCCAGCAAAGCCACGCGAACTGTGGAGGAGTCACGAGGTGCAAAATGATAGACGAATTTCTCATGGATACCTTTGGCGTATTGAATCCTTAATTAACTTCATTCCAACCAAATGAAATCACTCAAACTTTTCCTCGCACTTGGATCGGTGGCGTTATGCACAGTCAATGGCTCGGCAGCGTCCGTGGCCGACGCCACTTCCAAGCCCAACCTCATCATCATCCTTACAGATGACCAAGGTTATGCAGATGTCGGCTTCAATGGCTGCAAGGACATTCCCACGCCGAATCTCGATTCGCTCGCAAAGAATGGAGTTCGCTTCGCCAACGGCTATGTGAGTTACTCCGTGTGTTCGCCGAGCCGCGCGGGACTGCTGACCGGGCGTTATCAACAACGCTTCGGCCATGAGCGCAATCCAGAATGGGAGCCGCAGAATTCAAAATCAGGATTGCCGCTTTCAGAAACCACGCTCGCCGATACGCTCGGCAAAGTCGGCTACAAAAGCGGACTCATCGGCAAATGGCACCTCGGCGCACATCCGGATTCGCATCCGCTCAAACGCGGGTTCAACGAATTCTTTGGGCACCTCGGCGGCGGGCATCATTATTTTCCTGAGGAGCTTACAATCAAAGAAACCAACACGGCTAAAAATGAAGGCGACAGCTACCGTCTTTGGATCATGCGTGATCATACGCCGGTGCGGACGACAAATTATCTCACGGATGAGTTCTCCGACGAGGCGGTGCGCTTCGTCGAGCGGCACAAGAATGGCCCGTTCTTCCTGTATCTGGCCTACAACGCGCCGCACGGCCCGTTGCTAGCGAGTGAAAAATATTTGAACCGATTTCAAGATATCCAAAACCCGAAACGCCGCACCTACGCGGCGATGGTCAGTGCTGTGGATGATGGCGTCGGCAAGTTGCTCGCCAAACTGCGCGAACTAAATCTGGAAACCAACACGCTGGTGGTTTTTCTCTCAGACAACGGCGGGCCGACCACGGACAATGCTTCTAATAACAATCCTCTGCGTGGCGGAAAAGGTAATCCGTGGGAAGGCGGCATCCGTGTGCCGTTCGCGGCGCAGTGGCCGGGACACATTCCTAGCGCGTTGGTTTATGAGCAGCCCGTCATCTCGCTGGATATTTTTGCGACCATTGCCGCGCTGGCCCAAGCACCCGTTGATCCCGCGCGTCCTTTGGATGGCGTGAATCTCATGCCGTATCTCACCGGTGAAAAATCCGGTGTTCCGCATGACGCGATTTATCTGCGCATGTTCGATAAAGGTGCGTATGCCGTGCGCAGCGGTGATTACAAGCTCGTCATTCCCGCGAAGGGTCGCGCGCCGGAGTTGTTCAATCTCAAAAATGACATCGGCGAGGCGAGCGACATTTCCGCATCGCACGCGAATGAGTTCCAGGCTTTGGGAGCGAAACGAACGGCGTGGGATGCCCAGTTGATTCCGCCGGTGTTTGAGGGGCTGCGGCCATCCAAACCGGCGAGCTTCAAAACCAACAGCGTGTCCGCGAAGTTGGAAAACTGAAAGCATGAGAATAATTCAAACACTAATCCTATCGCTTCTGGGCTGTGTGACGGTTCTGGCGGCGGACAAGCCAAATGTTGTCTTCATCCTCGTGGATGACCTCGGCTACATGGACATCGGCGCGAACAACCCCCAAAGTTTTTACGAGACGCCGAACATTGATGCGCTCGCCAAACGCGGGATGCGTTTCACCGATGGTTACGCCGCGTGTCCGGTATGTTCGCCCACGCGCGCGAGCATTCTTACTGGCAAGTATCCCCAGCGCACAGGTGTGACGGATTACATCGGCGCGGAACAACCGGAGAAGTGGAAGCGGTCAACGAAACTCCTGCCCGCGTCTTACACCGAGGAATTGGCGCTGAAGGAAACAACCCTCGCCGAAGCGTTCAAGGCGCAGGGCTACGCGACATTTTTCGCGGGCAAGTGGCATCTCGGCACTACGAATTACTGGCCGGAGAACCAGGGCTTTGACATCAACATGGGCGGAGGGGAGCGCGGCGGGCCTTACGGCGGCAATAAATATTTTTCGCCGTATGGCAATCCGCGTTTGCCCGACGGCCCGCCCGGCGAACATCTGCCCGCCCGCCTCGCGACAGAGACGGCGAAGTTCATTCAGGAGAATCGGCAGAAACCGTTCTTCGCTTACTTGAGTTTCTATTCCGTTCACACGCCGCTGATGGCGCGTGAGGATTTGCAGAAAAAATATGAAGCGAAGGCGAAGGCGCTCACGAACAGCGAACCGAAGTGGGGACAAGAACGCGAGCGGCAGGTGCGGCTCGTGCAGGATCACGCCATCTACGCGGGCATGGTCGAGGCGATGGATCAGGCCGTGGGTAAAGTGCTGAAAGCGATTGATGACGCGGGCGTGAGCAGCAACACCATCGTCGTGTTCACGTCGGACAACGGCGGGCTGTCCACCTCGGAAGGTTCACCGACATCGAATCTACCTTTGCGCGGTGGCAAGGGCTGGGCGTATGAAGGCGGCGTGCGCGAGCCGTTGATTGTTTACGCGCCCGGCGTGACGAAGGCGGGAAGTGTTTCTGACACGGTGATGACCAGCCCGGATTTTTATCCGACGCTGCTGGAACTGGCCGGGCTGCCCAAGCTGCCCCAACAGCATCAGGACGGCGCGAGTTTCGTGAAATCGTTGCGCGGCGAAAAGCAATCGCGCGGGCCGGTGTTTTGGCATTACCCGCACTACGGCAACCAAGGCGGCGCACCTTACTGTGCGGTGCGTGCTGGCGATTTCAAACTCATCGAGTGGTATGAGGATATGCGCGTCGAGTTGTATGACCTGAAGAACGACCTCGGCGAACAGCACGACCTCGCCAAAGAAAATCCAGTCAAAGCTGCCGAACTCACCAAGTTGCTGCACGACTGGTGCAAGCAAGTGGACGTGAAAATGCCAACGCCGAACCCAAACTACGAGTCCGGCTCAAAACGTCCGCTAACAAAATGAAGTCTGAATAACCTGACCGCCAACCTATGAAGCCGGAATATTTAACAACTCGATTTAGGCGTGAGCGCATAGCTTTCGCCACCAAAGCAAAGTTGCTTGGCGTTTTTATTGTGATTCTGGCCGTAACTGGAGTTCACGCAGGCGCGAAGCCAAACATCATTATCATCTATGCTGACGACCTCGGCTATGGCGACGTGGGCTGCTACGGTGCAACGGCGTTGAAGACGCCGAACATAGACCGACTGGCGAAACAGGGTTTGCGTTTCACTGATGCGTACGCGACGTCCGCGACTTGCACGCCGTCGCGTTACTCATTGTTGACCGGCGAATACGCTTGGCGTCAAAAAGGCACGGGCATTCTGCCAGGCGACGCTGCGCTCATCATCCAGCCGGGCCGCACGACGCTGCCGTCCGTTTTGCAGCAGACGGGTTATCGGACCGGCATCGTGGGCAAATGGCATCTCGGTCTCGGCAACGGCGACGTGAGTTGGAACGGAGAGATCAAGCCGGGCCCGCGCGAGATTGGTTTCGATTACGAATTCATCATGGCCGCGACCGGAGATCGCGTGCCGTGCGCATTCGTGGAGAACGGTCGCCTCGTCGGGCTTGATCCGAAAGATCCTATCCGCGTGAGTTACGAAACAAACTTTCCCGGCGAGCCGACGGGCAAGGCGAATCCCGAATTGCTCACGATGCATCCCAGCCACGGTCACGACCAGTCCATCCTCAACGGCATCTCGCGCATCGGCTACATGACGGGCGGCAAGGCGGCGTTGTGGAAGGACGAAAATCTTGGCGACGTTTTTCTCGGCAAGGCGAAGGAGTTCATCGAGAAGAATCAGCGCCAGCCGTTCTTCCTCTACTACGCCACGCACGAGCCGCACGTCCCGCGCGTGCCGCATCCGCGCTTCGCCGGCAAGTCCGGCCTCGGCCCGCGCGGCGACGTGATCCTGCAACTCGATGATGCCGTTGGGCAGATTCTCGAAACTCTTGATCGTCTCAAGCTCACGGAAAACACGCTGATCATTTTCTCCAGTGATAACGGCCCGATCCTCGATGA
Source organism: Verrucomicrobiota bacterium (assembly GCA_031423875.1). GTDB lineage: Bacteria > Verrucomicrobiota > Verrucomicrobiia > Limisphaerales > JADLHS01 > JADLHS01. The sequence continues at coordinate 31,782 of JANPGI010000560.1, forward strand.
CGGCTACAAAGATCAGGCGCGCGAGTTGAATGGTTCGCATCGCGCTTCCGGTCCGTTGCGTGGTAACAAATACAGTGCCTACGAAGCCGGGACGCGTGTGCCGTTCATCGTGCGCTGGCCCGCGCGCGTGCAGCCGGGCGTGTCTGCCGCGCTGGTAAGCCAAGTTGATTTTCTGGCGAGCATGGCTGCATTGACCGGCCAGAAGTTCGACGCGCGCACCGCGCCGGACAGCCAGAACCAACTCGCGTCGTTGCTCGGCGAATCACCGCGTGGTCGGACGAATCTGGTGGAGCAAGGCGGCCCGCTGGCCTTGCGCGAGGGCGCGTGGAAATTCATTCCGCCTGCCAGCGGTGCGCGCCTGAACTGGAACACCAAAACGGAAACCGGCAACGCGACCGAAGCGCAATTGTTCAATCTGGCTGACGACCTGGGCGAAACCAACAATCTCGCTGCCGCGCAACCCGAGCGCGCCAAAAAAATGGCGGCCCAGCTTCAAGCCATTCGCAATGCATCAACACCGGAGTAATCAATTTACGAACCATGAAACAAGCCTCACGTTCCCTAACCCTGCTGCGGTGCAGTCGCGTTGCGCTCTTAATTGTGTTCCTCGCTACGCCGCTGCTTTTGCCAGCAGAGCCTGTGAGCGGCTCCAACGGTTCTGGGTTTGTGCCGGGCGAGCTTTGGCGCGACACGGATGGCAAACTCATCAATGCTCACGGCGGCGGCGTGTTGTTTCATGAGGGGGTTTATTACTGGTATGGCGAGTTGAAGGAAGGGCGGACTTATTTGCCAAAAGTGAACCAGAAATGGGGAGGCACGCGCGTCGTCGCGGGTGGCGTCTCGTGTTATTCGTCCACAAATCTTTACGATTGGAAGAACGAAGGCGTGGCGCTGCCCTCGGTGGCGGATGATCCTGATCACGACCTCGCCTGCGAAAATGTCATCGAGCGCCCCAAGGTGATTTACAATGCGAAAACGAAGAAGTTCGTCATGTGGCTGCATCAGGACACGCCCGACTACCAAGCTGCGCGTTCCGGTGTGGCGGCGAGCGATACGCCAACCGGGCCGT
>JANPGI010000561.1:0-13015 GCA_031423875.1 Verrucomicrobiota bacterium
CGCTCGGCTTCGTTGGTCTTGGGATTGAAAAACCAATTACCCTTGGTGGAGTTCTTGCCGACGCCGTATTGGTGGTAGAGGCCGACGTTGAACCAAACGGGAGAGTTGAATGCGCCGTATTGATTCACGGACAACCAAGTCAACTCGTCGAAGAACACTTCACCGTCTGCTTTGCTGAAGTAACCATCCTTGATGCCCCAGTCCGCGACGGTGCGCGCGATGCGATGGATGAGCTGGCGCACGGACGTTTCGCGCTCGGGCGTGTTCTGTTCGCCGTAGAAATATTTCGACACGACAACTTTCGTCGCGAGCACCGACCATGACTTCGGCACTTCGACGTTCTCCTGCTTGAAGATGACCTTGCCGCCGTCGTCGGTGATCTCGGCGGTGCGCTTGTCCCACTCAATCTGGTCGAACGGCTTGACCTTGGCATCACTGAAGACGCGTTTGATGGGGAGTGATTTCCCAGAGGAGGATTTCTCCGGACGCATTCCGCGCGCAGGCGCGGCACTCGCGGCGCGGCGATTGGAGGATTTTGAGGGGGCGGTCATAACGTCTTCGCGAGCATCAATCATGGTATTCCTAATGTTTAGTTTTTCCCGTGTTATTGCACAGCCTTCTGAGGACAAAATATCACCTAAAATTGGCAAAACATCGCTAAATCCTCGAGAAGCTGGGCTGTTTTTCAAATACGAAATCCCCCCATTAGTGGTGGAACGCGCGTATCTTGCTACCACGGATTGTATGGCTCAAGCCTTTTTTGAAAATAATTTACTAGAAAGATATTGGTAGCGGATTATTTCATTTTTTAGGGGGATTTTCACGTATTTTGAAAGTTGTTCCCAGCGGTGAATAACTTCCTTTGTCTTAAAACCTCCCACTGACATTTTCCACAAGTTTGCGACGGCGTTTGCAAGCTGAAATTTCGATACTCCGACTATTCTCTGCATGTTGCTTACTGGGTTTGCGATAGACACGATCTGCTGACGCTGGTTCGGCCTTACGGATTGCGTCGTAGCCGGAAATAGGCGGGGCTGACGCTGCCGGAGTTGGTGATCGTTTGCTCTGTGGCGGGATAAACCACGTTGGCGTAAGGCGTCCACGGATTCGCAAAGGAATTCGTCTTTCTTTCGACCACGTAACTGAAACCCGGCAGCAGATTGAAACCGAGTTTCAACTGACCTGACACAGCACTGATACCAAGAATCATGTCGGGGTGCGTGATGTTTCCCGATCCCGGCGAGGCGTCGTCCGCCGACCACGAGGAAGGATTGCGACCGGCGTCTGTCACGTTGATGCGGTGCAATGATTGTCCCGAACCATTCGCCGCAACCGGCCACGGCTCGGTGGCAGAATAATAAACTTCGTCCACGATCACCCATCCGCTGCTCTCGCCGGGCAGATCAGGGCCTATCGGTTTTTCCAGCGCCACTCGTCCGCCTGTATTATCCAAAGCTCCATTGAACGGCCCGTAGAAAATTTCCGAACCCGTCATCCCATACTGCGCAACGAACGCAGACTTCGCCGTCAGATTCGTCACCGGATTAAATGGGACGATCAATACGCGAGTGGAAGCGGCAAGCACCGTGTTCGTCGGGAAGGCGTATTCCACCTGACCCGTCACACGCCACGAGCCGAGATTTGTGCCGCCGTCCAACACCCAAAGATTCACGGGCGAAGCTGTCGAATTGTAAAGCTCCACGAACTCATGCGCGGTGTTGTTCACACCGGGGAAAATATCCGGAGGATGATACATGATCTCGGAGATGACCGGCTCTTGAGCCGCACGGACATTGATGTTTCCGGGCGTTGGCACGCACGTCACCCATGCACCGTTGGCGTCGGGATAACGTCCAAGCGTGCGTCCGTTTTCCTGTCCTTTGAATTGCACGTAATCCACCACGCTCGCCAAGCCACCGCCGCTGGCGTAGGACAACAAGATTTGTTCGCCAAGTTTATCAATGCCGAATCCGTTCGTGAGCGGCGCATGAAATCCTGTGACTTCGTCGAACACGATCCGCTGCCCGGCGGCGAGATTTGTGCCGGACGGGATCGCCCACTTTTTGAGATTGTCGGGGTCGTCGCTCAGATAAAATCCATTGAGCGATAGCGTCGAGCCACCGCAATTCATCAGTTCGATCCAGTCGTTGGAATCGTATCCCGGATAGCTGGGGTTGTTGTAATCGGTATGTGCGGCGATCTCATTCAACGCGAGACAGAACGCAGCGGAAGGTTCAGGCGCAGCGGGCGAGCCGTTCACATTCACGCTGGCTTTCCAATTGCCGCCGTAACTCAACTGTCCCTCAGACTGATTGCTGGTGACGAGCGCGATGAGCGAATGTCCCGCGCCGTCCGCAGGCAAAGGCCAGCCGCGTCCGTCGCTGTATTCAAACGCCACCACATTGCCGAGGCCTTGAACTGCAAGCTGAATTGAATCGCCATCGGTCGCGAGGTCGCCAAAAAATTCGCCACGAACTTTTGCAACGGGCACAGCCGGATAACGCACGGCGAACGCGGCGGGATTCTCCACCACCACAGCGTAGTCTCCCGCAGCGAGCGTGAGATTCGTGGTTTTCGAGAAATCAAACTGGACGCCGCCTTGCAACGTGACGCCAACAAGTCCGACAGTTTCCGCGCTGGTATTTTGGATTTCCACGAAGGCGTAAGCAGAATCGTTCGTGCTAGCGGCGAGTTCAGCACCGGCAGGCGGACGCGGAGCATACATGACTTCGGTGACGCGGAGCGGACTCGGCATCACGTCGAAGAAATCCGCTTCAAGCAAAGCGCTCCACACACTGCCATTGTAACAACGCGCCTTCACGCGAGTGGAATGGTTCAACGTGATCGCGCCCGTATAAGCCGTCCCCACAATCGCGCCCGTGCCGTATTGACGAGGATCGCTGCCATCGAGCGTGTAGTAGATGGCAGCGGTGCCGGTGATGGTGATGGTGCGACTATTGGTGAAGTTACCGCCGTGTTGATTGAGCTCCGGCGCAGCGAGCGAGGGATACAGTCCCAGCGCAACATATTGATTGAAGACAATGGAAGATCGTGCAGGGAAATAGGTGTTCAACAGATTGCTCTGGTAAGGGAAATAATGTGCGGCAGGTGTGTAGATCACGTTCGGTGAACTCGGCAGCACGTCCTTGCGGAAATCTCCCCAGCGGGCGGACTCGGCGGCGATCACGCCATCAATCACACCGGAGCGCTGCCGCCAGATGTTTGTAGCACCGGACGGCGTGAGCACGCCGTTGTTGAAATAGTGTTTGTGCAACCGGTCAGCCAACAACAACCGGAACTCGGGGCTGTTCGTCGCGCGCAGAAACAGCGTGGATGGGCCGTTTGGATTATTCTGCGAGCCGGTGATCTTCTGGTCTGACAAGGCTTCCAGACCGCGCTCGCCGTCCCAACAGATAAATTTGTATCCGGCGCCAACGACACGGCGACGAACCGAATACCAATTACGATTGTCCCAATCCAGATTCCCGATGTAGTGGTTGATCATCGCGTAGTCCACGAGGTTCTCCACATCACAGTATTGCCGGAAATTGTTGTAGGTCGTCAGATTGGTTAACGCGCTCGCGGAATTTGCGATCACCCACATGGCATCCCACGCGATGTGGTCGCCCGCCACGATCTCGCCGTAGTTCAACACATCCCACTCCTCCTTCTCCCCGCCATAATGAGATGATGCCCACGAATCATCAGGCCGCTCGCCCGGATGATAAAGCCCCCAGTAAAGACCGTTGATATAGAGATGGCAGACGATGCCGCGACCCGTTTCGTGCCCCATCGCCAGTTGGACATCGCGGTAGAATTGATCCTGATTTTCCTGTGTCTGATCACGTTGCAAGCTTTCCAACTTCGTCCACGAATTGTTGTAGATCGCGCGCAGATGGATGCTATCGAACGAATCCACTTCGGTATCGGGAAACAGTTTGTGATTCAATTTGGTTGCGCCGTAGATGCCTTTGAAGAAAAGGCGCATCGAATGTTTTGGCGTGGAGTTCGGCCCGCGACTGCCCGCACCTTGGATCCGCAAACCGCAATTGATCTGGAAACCTTCGCGTCCGTCGGGATAGATCATTTCCGCCGACACAGGACGCTCCCACAAAATGCCTTCCTCGCGCGGCTTCGCATAAATGCCGTTGGTGTAATTGAACAAATGGTTCAGATCAGTGACCAGCGAGAGCGTGGGGATGTTTGTCAATGCGGAGCGCACGGCGTTGGACAGATTGTTCGGCGCGCCGATCACTTCCGGATCCATCTGGTAGTCGGAGTAAGCGGCCATTTCAGCGAGGTTGTTCGTCCACATCACCGGCCATCCCGCTGGCAACGCCGGTTGATTCAACACCTGCGAGACAAAGATGTAGGTCTGCGTATCCACATCGGAGGAACGCCATCCGGTTTTGTAAGCCACGGCTCGCAGCACCGTTGTTCCACTGATGGGAATCGGCCCGGTGTAAAGCGTGCCACTCACCTCCGTGGGTGCGTTGCCATTTGTCGTGTAACGGATCGCCGCACCCGCCGTCTTGCAGGAGATCGTCACATTGAATGGACTGGAATAGAATCCACGATCCACGCTAAACGTCGTGTCCGCCACGAAACCGAGGAATGAATCGCTGTTCACCGTGCCGGGCGTGGGCACAGAATAATATCGCTTCTGTTCCACGGTCACTCCGTTGTTGAACGTGGCTTCAAGCGAAGGTTGGATCAACAGCTTCGGACTCGACACACCGTTGTTCAGGCCGTGAATCGCCAGCACGTTCGTCCCGCTCACGAGCAGCGAGGACAACAAGTTGGTGATCTGGAAAGTTGTGGTGACCACGGCTACGGATTCGCTGCGCGTGGCCGTGGCTGAAGCATTCCATGTCAGCGAGACGGGCGCGTTGCTGCGGGCTACTTCCACGCCGTTGATGTAGGCGACGAATCCATCTTCAAAAAGCATGTTCAACTTCAACGATGACAACTGCGCCGTGTCTTCCACCACGAACGGCAGGCGCACATACACGGAAGCCATCTGGTTCAACATCGCCGCTTGCACGACGGTGTTGATGTTGCCGTCGTAGGAATTGCCCGTGGACTCAAACCCCACGCCCGTCACGCCGTTGGTCCAACTGCTGTCATCGAAGATACGGTTGCGCCAAGTCGTGCCAATGTCGCTCGTCGGCACGCGGACTTTGCAGGAGGCTTGCGTGGGAAGAATTGTCGCCTCTGCGCCGTTGAATAAAAGATCAACGCCGTACGAGATGTCGTCATCTTGATTCGGAAACACCGGCGCGTATTCGTGTTCGATGGTCACGCCGTCTGGACGGACAAGCCCCAGATATTCGCCGCCCGCCGAGAGTTTGAATGACGTGTGAATCTCGCCGTTGGTCACTGCGTTGATGTCATCCGCCCACACCAGCAGATACGAATCCGGCGGCATCGTTCCCGATGGAAACTTCCACTTGGTCAGATTGGCGGCGCTGTCCGTGAGATACCAGCCCGCCAGATAAACAGTGGATGCGCTGTTGTTGTAGAGTTCGATCCAATCACCCGCTTGCCCAAAACTGTTCGTCAACGTCGTGTTGTTCGCCGCCATGAATTCCGAAATGACGATGCCAGTGGCCGCAGACGGCGAAACCACATCAAAGCTCCACAACGCGCCCGCCCTCAATCCCGCCACCGAATCCACACAATCCACGATCCAGTAATATTTGTTGCCGATGGTGAGCGACGGCATCGCGATGGATTGTCCCGCCACGCCCGACTGGATCAGCGGCAGCCCGAAATGATTCGTGTTCGCAGGATTATACACCGACTGGCTGGCGAAATAGATATTGCAGGTGACCGTTCCGACTGGCGCAGGCTTCACCCACGACAACGTGGCGAGAACGTTCGTGCCAAAAAGTTTTCCACCGTTGGAAGGTTGCGGTGACGTCGCCTGCGGTCCGTTGCCCGCGTCGTAAGCCAGACCATCATACAAAGTCCGATCCGTGGCATCCGACGGGCAGCGGATATAAAGTTTGAAAGCCCCAGCACCATCAGCAGTCACCGAGCCCGGAATCGGATAATAACAACGCGTATCGCCGGAGAGAGTCGTTGTGGCTGTGCCGAGCGCATCGCTCGTGCTGTCTATCAGACTCACCACGCCCGGCGTATCGCGATGGATTGACGAAGACCAATTCACGCCGTCAAAGCTGTATTGGATCCGCCAAGTCGTAGTAGTCGCACTGACACCAAAGTATAATCGCAGACCGCTGTAACTATTACCCGGAACAAGGCCCGTCACTTTGGTGTAGATCACCTGATCGTTTTGAGAAAACTTTCCTTGGTAACACGACGTTCCAAAGCAAAGCGCTCCAGGCCCGGTGTTGCGATAGCCCCACGCAGGAGTTCCAATGTCCCCGCTGCTTGTGGTCGTCACCCAATTCGTCGCGTTGTTGTCGGCGGCATTGAAGGTATTCGGCGACGCACTGCCCGAATGATAAGCACCGTCAATTGCATCCACATAAACCAGCGCAGCGATTGCCCCATACGGGTTGCTGAAAACACCCAGACAGAAACCCGCCAATATGACTGCGTATATTCTCTTCATGCCAACAACACTTCTCGATCGAACCTTGATATTAAAATGATGCTTCTTCGGCGGGAATGTTCTCCCTAAAGAAAGCCACAACTGCGAGGAAATGTATGTGCCAGATAACCACACCGATAGGATTCTGTCCAGATTCGTATGGGGGGTTGAATTACAGGGGCACATCACGAGAAACAAGATTGCAGCGAGGCCGCTCTCCGCTAAACTCATCGCTCAGGCTGTCGCGGACAACCAGCCTGCAAATAAAAACCGCCATGACATCAGAACTTGCCATTTTCGCCGCGCGACTGCGCGAGCACATCACCATTTGGTGTGACGAACTTTGTTCCTTTCCTTCGACTGTTGATCCGAGGCTGACGCATCACGCGGATGTTGAGTTCAACGGGCTTGCGCTGATGCTGTTCACGCTCCAGTTTGCGCATAATGAACCGTATCGCAAACTTTGCATCGCGCGCAGCGCAACTCCCGGCGATGCGAATCATTGGACACAGATCCCCACCGTGCCCACGGCGGCGTTCAAGGAGTTCGAGATGACTTGTCTGTCACCGGAACAGCGGGCACGAGTGTTTCATTCGAGCGGGACAACGGAGCACCGACCGAGCCGGCATTTTCACAACGCGGAATCGCTGGCGGTTTATGAGGCATCACTCTGGCCGTGGCTTCGGGAGAATTTACGATTTACGATTTACGATTTACGATTGCTGAGTCTCACGCCGCCTGCGAATCAAGTGCCGCATTCGTCGCTCGTGCACATGTTTGATCACGCGAGACAGAAGTTGGGCGCGGGTGCGAGTGCGTTCGTGGGGCGTGTCGGTGCGGATGGAACTTGGACTGTGAACTTCGAGTCGGCATTGGCGATGTTGACGCGAGATGATTCCAAACCGTTGCTCGTCGTGGGGACGGCGTTCTCCTTCGTGCATCTGTTGGACGAGTTGGTCTCGCGGAATCTTCGGCTTAATCTTCCCGCTGGTTCGCGCGTGTTGGAAACGGGTGGCTACAAAGGTCGCTCACGCACGATGCCGAAAGCAGAATTGCACACGCTCATCACAAAGCATCTTGGGGTGCCCTCGTCGCACATCCTTTGCGAATACGGGATGAGTGAGTTGAGTTCGCAGGCGTACCAAAGTCCAAAGCCTGAAGTCTCAGGTCTAACGTCGGCGCGTGCGTTCCACTTTCCACCGTGGGTGCGGGCGCGAGTGGTTTCTGCTGAGACAGGCATAGAAGTGAACGATGGCGAGACGGGTATTCTCTCCATCGTGGATTTGGCGAATGTTTTCTCGGTGATGGCGATCCAGACGGAAGACTTGTCTGTGCGGCGTGGCGATGGTTTTGAATTGCTTGGACGTGCTGCGATGGCTGAACCTCGCGGTTGTTCGCTGACGGCGGCGTAAAATCATACTTATGAACTTTCGACAACTACTGGCGGGCATTATCGCGATGACAGCATTACTCGATCAACCGACCATGAATGCCGCCACCATCGAAGAGCGTCTCGAACAATATGGTGTGGCCGCGCGTGCGCGACTTGCGCCGCATTTCACAAACGCATCCATCACGTATCCGCCGAGCGGACTGGCCTTCATCGGATTGAAGGAAGAGAAGGTTCTCCAAGTGTATGCGAAGTCGGGGATGAACAACTTCACATTCGTCCGTGAGTATCCGATACAAGCAGCCAGTGGTGTTGCAGGGCCGAAACTTCGCGAGGGCGACAAGCAAGTGCCGGAAGGGATTTACGCCATCGAGCTGTTGAATCCGAACAGCAGTTATCATCTCTCCATGCGCATCGGTTATCCGAACACATTTGATCACGAACAAGCGGCGAAGGAGGGGCGCACAAAACTCGGCGGCGACATCATGATCCACGGCAAAGCCAAATCTGTCGGATGTCTGGCGATGGGTGACGAAGCTGCGGAGGAATTGTTTGTTCTCGCCGCAGACACGAAGATTGAAAACATGGTAGTGATCATCGCCCCTGTGGATTTCCGCACGGGGAAGACCTTGCCCGGTAAGGCCAAACTACCGCTGTGGACGGAGTCTCTGTATCCGGAGATCAAAAAACGTCTCGCGGAGTTTCCGCTACAAAAAACCAAATGACCGCAGACACCCGACACAAGACCCGCGCTCTCTGGATGGTGGGCGCGTTGCACGCGTTCACACACATCTATCATGTGGCGTTGTTACCTCTTTACTTACTCATGCAGCGCGATTTTGGCTTCGCGAATGTCGGCCACGCCACTGCGCTAGTGACGGTGATGATGATCGCGTATTTCCTGCCGAGTTATTTTCAGGGAATCCTCGCCGACCGTGTGAGCCGAAAAAAGCTTCTCGCCTGGGGCTTGTTGATCAATGCGCTGGGCTTCACAGCGTTGGCGTTCGCACCGAATTATCCGTGCGCTCTCGCGGCGGTGATCGTGGCAGGCATCGGCGGCAGTTGTTATCATCCGGCGGCCACGGCGATGATCGCCCGGATGTTTCCCAACAACACGGGTCGCGCTCTTGGCTTCATCGGGATGGGGGCGAGCGTGGGTTTTTTCATCGGACCAATCTATGCCGGCTGGCGGGCGGGAGCGTTGGAGGCGACGCTTGGAGCGGCGGCGTGGCGGAAACCTGTGCTGGAGTTGGGTCTGCTTGGAATCATGGCCGCGATCTTGTTCGCGTGGCTTGCGGATGAAGAGAAACCCTCCGGCGAAAAGCGGAAGTCCGATGCGCCAACGCAGAAACTTTTCCCGACGCGCGCATTGTGGGTTGTTTTCATCGCGAGCGCGTTCGCCTTTTGCCTACGGGACTTTGCGGGCACGAGCATGGGCAGTTTGGGATCGTTGTTTCTGCAACAGGCTCATGGTTACAAGACCGCGCTCACGGGCGTGGTGATCAGTTGCATCTTTTTGCCAAGCGCGATCAGCAATCCGTTGTTCGGTCATCTGAGTGATCGCGGGCGCAAACGGTGGACGGCGTCCGTGCTGCTCATCGCCACGGTGCTGATCGCGCTGTTCCCTCATGTGCCCAAGGCGTGGGCGATCCCCACGCTGCTACTCTACGGATTTTTCTTCATGGCGAGTTATCCGATGGTGGAGGCGATGTTGATGGAGTCAGTGCCGGATGCGGTGCGCGGGCGGGTGTTTGGGTTGTTCATCACCATCGGCGGCTTGTTGGGAAATCTGTCGCACTGGATCGCTGGCGATGCGGTGAAACGACTGGGCAAGAGCGGCGAAACAATCGAGGCTTATTTCCCGCTCTACTACGGATTGGCTGCATTCGTGGTTGTGTCTCTCCTGGGGCTGCTCGGTTTGAATGCGATACGCCAACGCGAACATTTGGAGAGGCAGAAATGAACCTGCCCGAATATTTTCTCGCGGATCTGCCGAAGGAAGCCACGCTATCCCCTGCCCTGCTGGGTGAAGCGTGCGTCACGTTGAAGCGCAACCGCGAGTGCTACTTGATGCGTCGCTCGACGGATCAAATCATCCGGACACTCTCAGGCGTGGCGGCAGAATGGCTGTCCCCAGAGAACAGATTTCGCAAGCTCGCATTGGAGCACGGTCCGCACGTGTTGGGATTCAGCCGGGAAACATTGACGCGCGGATTGGATGGATTCTTCCGGCAACTCACGGCGGAAAATATTCATGCGTTGATCAAGCAGGAGTTGGGCGATGTGCGGCGGCTTGACCAATTGACTAGCGCCGATGTGGAACAGCAATCCGGGCGGGCGGCCATCGCTCATGGGCCGGAGTTTCTCGTCCACATCGCTGCGGGCAATATTCCGAACCCAGCCTTGATGAGCATCGTCTTGGGGTTGCTCACGCGTTCGGCGCAGTTTGTGAAGTGCTCACGCGGCACGACGATGCTGCCCCGATTGTTCGCGCACTCGATCTATGAATACGATCCGAAACTCGCGGCGTGCATCGAGATCGCAGAATGGCAGGGAGGCAGTCTTGCATTGGAGGATGCGCTGTTTGCGGAGGCGGATTGCGTCACAGCCACGGGCAGCGATGAGACGTTGGCAGCGATCCAAAAGCGGCTTCCACAGCGAGTCAGGTTTTTGGGCTACGGTCATCGCGTGAGTTTTGGTTACGTCGCGGCGGATGTTTTGACGGAACACAACGCACGCAAAGTCATCGCTCGAGCGGTGGACGATGTGACAGCGTGGGATCAACTCGGTTGCCTCTCGCCGCATGTTCTCTATGTGCAAAGCGGCGGAAATAGTTCGCCCGAAGAATTCGCGCGACAGCTCGCCGTGGAATTGGCACGACGCGAAAGCATCGAACCCCGCGGGATGGCGCACCCTGAGATCGCCGCTCACATCGTGTCGCGCCGGGCGATCTACGAGTTGCGCGCAGCGCACTCACCGCAAACTCATGTTTGGAAAAGCGAGGATTCGACCGCGTGGACTGTGGTGTGTGAGGCGGACACACGATTCCAACTGTCCTGCCTGCACCGATTCATCTACCTGAAACCGGTCGCGGGAATCGAAGAAGTTCTGCAAAGCGCGGACACGATTCGCACGCAGGTTTCCACCGTGGGTATCGCCGTGCCGGAACATCGTTCCGGAGAAGTCGCCACTCAACTCGCGCGCTGGGGCGCGACGCGGGTTTGTCCACTGGGCCAGATGCAGAACCCTCCGCTGACGTGGCGGCATGATGGTCGCCCGGCGTTGGCTGATTTGGTGACGTGGACGGATTGGGAGCAGTGATGAACAAACGTGGCTGCATGTGGATGCGAACCGGATAAACGGATTGAGGGATGATTGGATTGTTGGATGGACTTCCTGCGAAGCAAATCCCTTTATCCAGCGATCCATCGGTCCGTCGGGCAGGTAATCCGTGAAAACCTGTGAAATCCGCGTTTAGGCCAGGAAAATAATTTTATGAAAATGGAACTACGAAAATCATTTCAGTTTGAGGCGGCTCACCTGTTGCCGCGTTTGCCGAGGGCGCACAAGTGTCGTCGGCTTCACGGCCACAGCTTCAAGGTTGAGATCGTCGTCGCGGGCGAGTGCGATCCGAAACTGGGTTGGCTGATGGATTACGCGGAGATCAGCAAGGCATTCAAGCCGCTCTGGGAAAAACTGGATCACAATTACTTGAACAAGATTTCCGGTCTGGAAAATCCCACGAGCGAAGTCGTCGCAGCGTGGATCTGGCGGAAGCTGAAACCCAAGCTGCCATTGTTGACGGAGGTCGTGGTGGCTGAGACCTGCACGGCGCGCGCGGTGTATCGCGGGGAATAGACATCGGTCCGGAAGATCAGCGCGGATGCCAAGTCAAACTGGCGGCGGGAGGGTTGCGATTTGGAAGCTCCGCTAGGCGCGTTCACCGACACTTTCGGATGGGGAAACGATTCTTGCGCCAGTCCCGCAATGGGGGGATTCAGGCGCAGGGGCATTCCCGTTTGATTTAGTTGATGACGGGGCGCAGGACCAATCACAGAGATGCTGGACTAAACAACTGCTGACTTAGAAACCAACTTCTAGCGCGAAGCGAAGGAAACTTTCCCGGTTGAGGTCAAAGCCATAGGCGTAACCCAGCTTCAAGGTAACTTCGTGTGGAAGGTTAAGCCAGATTTGAGGGACGACAGCAGCTTGGTGTTCCTGCGGGCTGTATTTAAGCTCGCTACCGAAACTCAAGAACTGGGTGGCATCGTAGCGGAACCCGGAAGCGATGAGAAATTCCATGTCGCGGGAATCAAACGGAATTTCCTCCGCTAGATTGAGCGTGAAGTTGAGTTTGCCAAAATCTCGGGAAAGAATCAGCCGGGGTTCGATGCCAAAGCGGTCAATACCCGTCAGGTCCCGTTCCACATTCACCTCGCCGGAGATGGCGATGTCCACAGGGAATGTGCCTTCTTCGGAAAAGCGATAGCGCGTCTCCAGCCGGGCAGAATCGAATCGTGATCCGGCGCCGTCCAACTTTAACATTGTGGCGCGGGCATCCACCATCCACCGCTCGGTAAGACCGTATTCAGCAGAGAGATGATGACGCATGAAGTCAACATGGGTATCCCGCTGGCGACCCAAGTCGAACCAGTATTCCGGTTCGAATTCAGCCTGTTCGAGAGTTTGGTAAACCAGGGTCTCATCAAGGTAATCCTCACGGTGGGCCAACACTGTGAGTTGTGATGCAGCGACGGTGCCGGTCAAAACAAGTAATTTGCAAAAAGAATTCATTCAGTGAAAAACCCGTTGGAAAGCTGTGCAAACTTACCGGTGCAAGCAAGGGAATTGCAAACAATCATGCAGCACCGGGCGGAAATCATGTCGGCAGTTACAAGTCTTGCGTGCCGCAAATTTGTATGGATCAAGGGTCATCCAATCAGCGCTAAAGGATCGGGTTCAGCGTTAGGCCTGCACCACGTAGCTTTAGCAAAGGCGGAAGTGCGGGCGCGTTCACTGCCGCTTTTGGATGGGGAAACGATTCTTGCGCCAGTCCCGCAATGGGG
>JANPGI010000562.1:0-8953 GCA_031423875.1 Verrucomicrobiota bacterium
GTTGCTCGCAAGGGACTCAGCGGTCAAGGCGCGTTGCCTCCAATCCTCGTTGGACAACACTTCCTGCTTCATCGCCAACGCGGGCAGCAACTGGTTGGGGTCAGGCTTTGCGGACTTGGCTGCGCGGATGCAGCGACGTTCACGAAAATACAACACGCCCACGTAGAGCGTCAGGATGAATGTCAGGGCAAAAACGACGGACAACGCATACACCGTCGAATCCGGGTCCAAGCCCAGCAGGGTCACGGGAGCTGCTGCCGCTGGCTCGTTTGATTCCGCTGAAGCGAGCCATGTTCCAGACAATAGAAAGCCGATCAAGAATCGCATGGGCAAAACATGACTGGTAACACCACGCGCCACAATCTTAGAAGTTCGTCGGGGTGTGACTTGAACGCAGATTAACGGCGAGGGCGCTGAGAGTTGAAGTTCAAGCTTTAGATTGTCCCCATCAATCCCGGCCGCCCCAACACGCTAAAGCGTGAACTCCAACAACACCGCGATCACATCCGTGAGGCAATAGCACTGCCGATCTCCATGAGGCGGGACTTTTCTTCCTGAGTGAAATCATGCGCAGTCATCAAGCCGACGCCGAGCGTGCCCCGGAGTTCGCCGTGGTGCAGGCAAGGAACGGCGAGCGAGCCTTGCACGTTGGTCTTGCGCGCATCGGGTTTGGCGATGCCGCCGAGATCGGCCTGTAGATTGCAAAGCTCCACGGGCTCGCGGCGTTCCGCTGCGACACCGGCGATGCCTTTGCCGATGGGAATGACTGCGATCTTGGAAAGGACAAACTCCGGCACACCCCGTTGCGCGACGAGTTTGAGAAGATTGTCTGCGGGATCAAGCCGGTGGAGCGTGCCGGTGCATCCGGCGAACTCCACGATTGCGGCATCCACGATAGACTGCCAGTTCGGAGCGGATTCTTTCAGCAAGGTGATGATCGTATCGTTCACAGCACGGAGAGTCGGGCAGCCCGGCGTCCTGCGTCAAGCCGAGTTCGTAAGAAAACTTTTTCCTTTTTGAATGCTTCGTGTCCGACTTAACTTATGCACCATCATGAAATTTGGCATCAACACCTTTTTGTTCACATCGCCGTTCGACAACTCCAGCACGAAACTTTTCCCCAAGTTCAAGAAGTGGGGATTTGATTCCGTCGAGATCGCGATTGAAGACCCGGCGCACATTGATCCGGCGCATGTGAGACGTGAGTTGGATCGCAACGGATTGGTCTGCGGTTCGGTCTGCGCTGCGATGGGGCCGGATCGGGATTTGCGCGGCGACGTCAAAGCCCAGAAGACCGGGCTGGCTTACATGACGACGTTGCTGGATCAGATGGTGGTGCTGGGTTGTCCGTCATTGATCGGGCCGGTTTATTCTGCCGTGGGTCGCGCCGATGCTGTCCCGGCGGATGAATACAAGAAGCAATGGGCGACGGTGGTGAAGCATCTGAAGACGCTTTGCAAACACGCGGAGAAGCGCGGTCGCCAGGTTTGCCTCGAACCGCTCAATCGTTTCGAGACGGACTTCATCAACACCTGCGATCAAGCGTTGAAGATGATCAAAGCCGTCGGTAGTCCTGCGCTTAAGCTGCACCTCGACACGTTCCATATGAACATCGAGGAGAAGTCTCAGGCCGCCGCCATCCGTAAGGCGGGCAAGCACCTCGCCCACCTCCACGCTTGCGGCAGTGATCGCGGCACACCGTGCAACGATCACATTGACTGGAAGGGGATATCCAAAGCACTCAAGGATATCCGCTACGACGGCGACGTGGTCATCGAATCGTTCACCACCGACGTCAAAGTCATCGCCAAAGCGGCGGCGATCTGGCGGCGCATGGAGCCGACGCGGGATGAGATTGCGGTGAAGGGACTGCGCAATCTCCGTCGCGTTCTCGGCAAGTGAGCCAATCCGTCCAACTGTTCAACTCATATGAAAAAATTCCTATCACTCATCCTCGCGCTCGGTTGCGTTTTTGGTTCAACGTCGCGTGCCGACGTGAAGTTGCCCGCCGTCATCGGCAGTCACATGGTGCTTCAGCGCGCACAGGTGTGTCCGATCTGGGGTTGGGCTGAGCCAGGCGAGGAGGTCACCGTGGAATTCGCCGGACAGAAACTTGCGACCAAAGGAGACGCGCAGGGAAAATGGACTGTCAGTTTACGTGCGATGAAGGCGAACGTGACTCCGCAGAACATGACAGTCACCGGCAAGAATAAACTCGTGCTAGAGGACTTGCTCGTGGGCGAAGTGTGGCTTTGCTCCGGTCAATCGAACATGGAGTGGCCCGTTGCCGCTTCCGATAAATCCAAGGAAGAGATCGCTGCGGGCAATCATCCGCGCATCCGTCACATCAAGATTCCGCACCGTCCCTCTGACAAGCCTGAGAGCGATGTGACTACAGACGGCTGGCAGGTGTGCAGTTCGGCAACGGTCGGAAACTTTTCAGCCGTGGGCTATTTTTTCGGGCGCAAGCTGATGGAGGATTTGGATGTGCCGGTGGGATTGATCGGTTGCAACTGGGGCGGCACACGCATTGAGCCGTGGATTTCGCCCGTGGGTTTTCAATCCGTGCCCGCGTTGAAAAAAGATTTCGCCGACAAACTGGATAAGTTTCCTGAGTTGACGGACAAGAAAGACAAGGACGGGAAAGTCGAGATCGGCGCGGATGGAAAACCAACTCAGGTGGTCAATCACCAAACCGCTCTCGCGCTTTACAACGGCATGGTACATCCGCTCGTGCCGTTTGCGATTCGCGGCGCGCTCTGGTATCAGGGCGAATCCAACAACGGCGAGGGTATGCTTTATCACGAGAAAATGAAGGCGCTCATCGCAGGTTGGCGCAACGTCTGGAGCAATCCGCGTATGCCGTTCTACTACGTGCAACTCGCGCCATTCAACTATGGCGGAGATGCGACAAAGCTCGCGGGCATCTGGGAAGCGCAGACCGCCACGCTCGAAGTGCCGGACACAGGCATGGCTGTCACGACTGACATCGGCAACACCAAAGACATTCATCCTCGCAATAAACAGGAAGTCGGACGTCGCCTCGCGCTGTGGGCTTTGACGAAAACGTACGGCAAACGCGGGATCGTTTTTTCCGGGCCGCTTTATGACGACATGAAAGTTCGCGGAAACAAGATCGAACTCAGTTTTGACCATGTCGGCGGCGGGCTGATCGCTCGTGATGGAAAAGCACTGACGCATTTCACGATTGCCGGTGAAGACAAAAACTTCGTTGAAGCCCGTGCGGAGGTCGTCGGGAAGAAGATTGTCGTGTCGAGTGATACTGTAGCCAAGCCCGTGGCCGTGCGGTTTGCGATGCACCAACAGGCCGAGCCGAATCTGGCCAACAAGGAGGGTTTGCCTGCATCGCCATTCCGGACTGACCGGTGGGAGTTGAAAGGGGCGCAGCCCGCATCGGGACAGAAGTGAGGGAAGGTTTCAGGCGGATAATATCCTGTATTTGAGGAGCGACTGAGACTTGAAACCATCGCTGACAGAAATTTTTTCAAAAACTTGTTGCGGGGGAATGTTTGTTTGCTACTCTCTGCCCCCCGTTTCCCTTTGAGGGAGAGGGTTGAAACAAACAGTCGGTTAACTAGACAATTGTTCTTTGTATGGCTGGACAACGCATTCGTATTCGTCTCAAGGCCTATGACTATCGCGTCATAGATCAGTCGGCTCGGGAAATCGCCGACACCGTCAAGCGCACGGGCGCTCGCGTCGCAGGCCCGATCCCACTCCCCATCCGCGTCGAACGCTTCACTGTGTTGCGCTCACCTCATTGCGACAAAAAATCGCAGGAGACTTTTGAGCAACGCACGCACAAGCGTCTCATTGACATCATTGATCCGACCGCCAAGACGGTGGACGAGTTGAAGAAACTCAACCTCCCGGCCGGTGTGGATATCACCATCAAGATTTGACCCTCAACGATTTCACATCATGCCACTCGGACTAATAGGAAAAAAACTCGGACACACGCGCGTCTATGACGCGACGGGTGTGTTGCATCCGGTCACCGTCGTTCTCGTCGGACCGAATCGCGTGCTTCAGGTCAAGACGCAGGCCAGCAAGGACGGCTACAACGCCGTGCAGCTCGGCTTCGATGACCAGAAGGAACAGCGCCTCACCAAACCGTTGCTCGGCCACATCAAGAAGCACAGCGGTATCGCGGTCAAGCGCATCAAGGAATTCCGTAACTTCTCCAAAGACGTGAAGCCCGGCGAAGTCGTCGGCGCGACATTGTTCGCTCCTGGTGATTACGTGGATTGCATCGGCACCACGAAGGGTCAGGGCTTTGAAGGTGTTATGAAACGCCACCATTTCGCGGGCGGTCCTGCGACACACGGTGCGAAAGGTTGGAAGCGTCGCTCCGGCGCCATCGGTCAGCGTTTGTTCCCCGGCACAGTCATGCGCGGCATGAAGATGCCCGGTCACATGGGACAAGTCACCCGCACCACGCAGAACCTCGAAGTCATTCAGGTTCGTGACACTGACAATCTTTTGTTGATCAAAGGATCGTTCCCCGGCGCGGAAGGCGATTACGTCGTCATCCGTGAATCCAAGAAACGTCCGAAGGGTTGGAAGCCAGCAGTGGCTGTCACCGTCGGCAAGAAAAAATCTGAAGCCAAAGCAGCTCAGGCAGCCTCTGCGGCCGCCGCCAAGAAATAAGGAACAGCCATGAAACTCTCTGTCAAAAACACTCAAGGCAAAGCTGCCGGTGAACTCGAAGTCAAATTTGAGATGATCGAAAATGGTCGCGGTACACAAGCCGTTCACGACACCGTCACCGCGTATCGGGCCGCCCAACGTTCGGGCACGGCTTGCACGAAGACGGTCGGCGACGTCCAAGGTTCGAACAAGAAACCGTGGAAGCAAAAAGGCACTGGTCGCGCTCGCGCTGGTTCATTCCGTTCACCGTTGTGGGCGGGTGGTGGCGTGGTCTTCGGACCGAAGCCCCGCAGCTTCGCGAAGAAAGTCAACGTCCGCACCAAGCAACTCTCGTTGCGCAAGGCATTGACCGAGCGCCTCAAGGCTGGCGACGTGATCATCGTTGACGACATCAAGCTCGCTTCCCCAAAGACGAAGGAGATGGTCAATATGATTGACGCCCTCAACATTGATGGCACGACGCTGATCATTTCAACCGGTGCGAATAAGAACCTCACGCTGGCTACTCGCAATCTGCCCAACGTGGACCTCACGACCAGCGAAACATTGCACACCTACGACGTGTTGCGTCAGGACAAACTGATCTTCACTCGCAGTGCGTTTGAAAAGGTCGAAGCCCGTTTGAACAAGGAATAACATGAACTCTTTCGACATCGTCAAAACCGTCCGGCTCACCGAAAAGGGAACGCGCCAGGGCGAAAAGTTTAATCAATACACCGTCGTCGCAGATCGCCGTGCCACCAAGCCGCAGATCCGCAGCGCCGTGCAGGAACTGTTCAAGGTCAAGGTCGTCAAGATCAACACCCTGAATGTCCGTGGCAAAGCCCGCCGCCAACGCACCGCACAGGCAGGCAAGGCGATGGACTGGAAAAAAGCCATCGTCACTCTCAAAGAAGGCGACAAGATTTCGCTGACCTAAGCGAAGCAACTCTCACGAGGCGCGAAGTGATTTCACTTCGCGCCTTTTTTGTTGAAGTCTTGAAGCGGCAGGCATCCTGACCTGACGTAGAGGCGGGCTTCCCGGCCCGACGAACAAACCCAAGCCGATCGAGATTTTCTCAACCCTCAGGGTGCGATCACGGAAGAACACTGTGATTACGACCGGGTGAGGCACGTCGCACCTCGCCTCTTGTCCCGGAGTGCGGGCGCTCATTCGACTGCAGGGCGTCACCACAAAACTCACCGATACGAAGCGATGGGCTCCGCCCCGAGTGTGCCAATAAGCGTCTTCCAGTAATCGGCGGCTTCGACCTCGTTGAGTTTCTTCCGCGCATGTGCAAGGCGGTCTGCGATGTGGAGGCGCGTGGCTTCGTCGGCGTGGCTGGTGCGTTTCAAAAACTTATCGAGGTAGTCTGTGTGATGTTTCCAGAGGTTGCGATCCACAGACTGCTTCGCTTTGAGCCGCGCTGCATACCAGTCGCTCGTCAGCAGATTTTCGCGTGTGAACAATTTCCGCACGTCTGCATGGTTGAGGTCTTTGCCCTGCCATTGGTCGTGCAGCATGATGTGGAGCAACGCCTGCAACGGCGGGCACGCTTGCGCGATACTGCCGTCATCGAAATACATCTGCGAGACGCGTTTTTGTGTGGCGATGATGTTCTCCATTCCATCCACGAACACGGCCATGTCCTGCAACTCCGGCTTGAGCATCGCATCGGTGAAGACGGCGTGCGGATGATTGAACACACGTCCGAAGAATGAATGCACGAACCGGATGTTGATGCGATAACCAAGGCGGCTTGCGAGAACTTTTTTCCCCTCGTGAACAAAGTCCTCGCACTTTTCGAGGTAATGGTTTGCGATGAGGAATTGCGGATCGCGCTCTGGCGGGTCCATGTGACACCAGACTTCTGGCACGAGCAGGCTGACATCGTGATCCACGCGAAACTTCGGGCCGACGTAACCGGCGGCGGTGACGAACGCATCATGCCCAGTGAGCAGGAACGAGACGAGCGCGTTGTTGAGATCAATGATCGGGGGCAACGCATTGAACGGACCTTTGGTCAGCGCTCCTTCCGATCCTGCGCCTGTGGTGGAAGGTGATTTGCCCGTCATGCTGCAAATGAATTCCATGAACAACTCCGGCAGCTCGAAGTAGTGGATGGGATTGAACACTGCGAGCGAGCGGACGCCTGGCTCAGGCGGATTGTTGCGGCGACCGGGCAGCACTGCGCCGACGGGATTGTGAACAGGCGACCCCGGCGGAACATGTCGCCGCAAACGTGTGGCCATCTCTGCGAGATGAACTGCTCGTGGCGCGAGCAGATCGGGGCGCACTTGGAGGTATCGCGGATTTTTGCTCGGCTTGCCATCCACGATGCGTGGGTTTGCAGAACTGACGAAGTATTTCGCTGAATTGTTTTCAGCCACGTTGCGGATGAGCGATTGCATGGGCTCGGTGAACTGATTGAACCCGATGGCTTCTTCCACGAGTGCGCGAGCGGCTTCGACGTTGAGCGGTTCGTAGTTAGAAAAGAAATTATCCGAGCGGACAAAATCCTGTTCTGTGAGTTTATCGTAGCCGCGATGGATCGCATCGTCGGGACGTTGGAACAAACGACGCTCGCAGTTGGTGACGAACTTGAGCGAGTTGGTGTTGGTGGCAGAGGCCAGTTCCATGCGCTGCGTGTTGCCAGCGTCTCTTCTACTGCCGGGTGCAGCAGCACCGGGTAGGATGTTAGCGGCGATCTGACCGGCGGGCACGACAACGGAAGCCGTGATGTCGTCTTCCGCCTGAATCTTCACAGCAGGATAAAAATCTTTCCGCAATCCGAACGTCCGCCACGCGCCTTCATCATCGAAGCCCACGCGCAGATGCGTGGTGACGAGTTTGCGGTTGTCGCACTTGAGTTCGTTGCCGGGCGTGCCGTTGATGATGTCCACGCTGAAATGCTCGCGCCACTTCACGCCCCACTCTGGCTTGTAATACCGCTTCACCACGAAGACGAGTTCCTTGATGTATTGCGGAACGCTTTCGAGCCACGCGTTGTATTCGGGAGTGAAATCGCGTTCGTCCGGCGAGAGAAGTTTGATGACTGAACCGAGCGAGCGGGCAGAGTCCAGCACAGCGCGCTTATCCACGCGTGACTTATCGAGGAAGCGATCTGAGTAATCGCGATTGATGAGCCGCGCGACCTTGTTCATGTCTGACTTCACGTCGGCGACGAATACGGGGCCGGTGAGGATGGCATCGGTGATGGGTTTGGAGATTTCAGATTTGCCACCGCCAGAAACCGTGCAGGGTTTGTGGCAGAGCAAGCCTTCCCCCGCGATGCCGACCAACCGCCATGCGCGATTTAGACCGGGCGGTTTTTCCATGCGCACTTTGTAACCGGACGGACGGATGTAAGTCTGCGTGGGCAGGAGCTTGATCGAGTGTTCGCCGGTTTCGTTTTTCCATGTCACGCGCTGTGCGTGGAGATCGAACCGCGCGTATTCGGGCACGTAGAGGATGTCCGCGAATTTTTTGTCCACGCCGTAACCTTCCGGCTTCACGTCAATCAAGTCATGATAGACCGCCGCGACTTCCTTGAATGTATGACCAAGTTGGCGGACGTGTGTGTCTCCGGCAAATTCCTCGCCGAGATCGTAGGCCGGGAAAACGAGCGCGCCACCCGCGTGTTCTTCCTCGCAAAGACCGAACAGATTCGCCGCGTAACTGATCTGCGTCTTCACCTCTTTCTTGCAGTAGCCGAAATAGTTGTCAGCAATGATGGTGACGATGACGCCGTGTTCATCACGGCAAGTAAGCTTGAACGCGCCGCCGTTATTGTAGAGTTCAGCCTCATCCTTCCAACACATGCCGTCGCGCCGTTGGCGCTCGGTGGCATCCTTCCACTCTGGTAAACCGGCGGCTTTCTTCGTCACACGAACAAGATGCGGTGCAAGAACCACGCAACCCGTGTGGCCTGTCCAATGTTCTGTATCGAGACCGGAATCATTTTCCGGCAGGAGTGGATCACCTGCGTTACCGAAGATGCTTTCGACGAAATCCAGATTGCTCACCATGTTGCCCGGCACGAAGAAACGCACTTCCATCGTCTTCTGCGAAGTGAAGCCGGGAACTTCCGGGCAGACGATCGGGCGCAGCATCAGCGAGACGAAACACTCGGCGGGCTGGGCTTGCGTGGCTGTGAACGGCAGGCGCATCAGATCGCGCGGCGGATTCAGCGCGAAGCCGAGCATCTTGGCGAAGGTGAGTTTCGGCACGCCGATCTTGTCGGCGGGAATGGGCAAGCCGCCCTCGGTGACGTGGAAGATTCCCGCCGTGGTCCGCCGGTCG